>CADDZK010000148.1 GCA_902812425.1 Actinomycetota bacterium | reverse complement strand
CGGTTCATCATCACCTAACACGGATCCTCAAGAAGCTAAACCTCCACTCCCGCGAGCAGATCGCATCACGCCTTAGCGATCTGTAGTGTGTTGCCCCGCCGGACGAACCCCGGTCGCACCTAATAAGTAGCAACTAAGTACTCCTTAGAGAAGCCCGACTAAACCTTCCCGAGCAGTATTCCCTTTGAGCCTCGACTCGCAGGAGGAGAGATGCCAGTGCCTCGGAGGTTAGGATAGCCATTCTTCCGTCTTTCAAGAAATGTGGCCAGAGAATAGCCAATTTATGGCCACCCAATTAACGCCCAGCTAACGCTCAGCTAACAGCCCCCCTTTAGGCTGTCCTCATGAAGTTCTTTAGGCAACCGACAAAGACGAAAGAAGGAGGCGTTATGAACTACTTCATGGACTTCGAGCCCCACCTCATCGGCCAGCGCAACGAACAGATGCTCGAAGAGGTGCACTCGGTGCGACTCGAAGGGGCCCTAAGGGAGAACGAAGACCAAGAAAGGAAGGAGGAGCGAGCGGGAATGAAAGAAACGCTTGGCGGCATCTTGGGCAGGATAGCTATACCCTCCCCGACGATAGTGGTGGTGGCGCTCTTTGCGCTGCTTATCGCCGCCAGCGGGGCCGCCTTCGCCGCCGGCAGCTTTACGGCTTCGGACGGCACCATAACCGCCTGCCGGGACAACAAGACGGGGGTGCTTAGGGTCATCCAGAGCGGCCAGAGCTGTGCCTCCTCCAAGGAGACGCCCATCATGTGGAAGGACGGTATAACGGGTAAGGTGGCCGACTCCGACAAGCTCGGCGGCCAGGATGCAAGCGCCTTCTTAGGGGCCAATCAGAAGGCCGCCGACGCCGCCCACGCTGACAGCGCCGACCATGCCACCACCGCGGATAGCGCAACGCACGCAGATAGCGCCGGGGACGCCGACACCCTCGACGGCAAGAACTCCACAGACTTCGTCTCTGGCACGGGTACTATGACTCCTGTCGATCAGGTGTTTCCCCTCTCCTCGAGTGTTCTGAGCGTGCCCGGCGCGCAGATTCAGGCGGCATGCATGCAGCACGCAGGCGTTACGCAGGTGTACCTCAGCCCCACGAGTGACGTGAACTCGGTTAGGTTGTGGCGCGACGATGGAGGTGCAGACCCAACCACCAAGATCCTTTACTCCGGTGATTCGGACTCCTCGCCGGTGTCTGCGGCCGACCGCGTAATGTGGCAGGGTTCCTCCTCATCGGGTACGTTCACGGCGGTATTGTTCACGAAGTATGAGGATGGAGGAGCCTGTTACTTGAGTGGTTACGTGTTGAGTGAGTCCAAACAGTCCGCGGGCGGGTGGGACCTTCATAATCAGGTCTGATTCAGATCGCTTGGTAGGTTTAGTAGGAAGGATAAAGAGCCGCGCAAGCGGCGGCAAGAGAACAGAGGGCCGGGGCGATGTGCTCCGGCCCTCTCTTACCCTTATTCACCGAACCTCGTAGAAGGTGCCTTCTAAGAAGTTCGCATGTACAAGGTTCTCTGAAGTTCAAGTGCTAGGTGCTGATTGCTACCTCCGCTCCTATCACGACCGGCACCCCCAGCGGTAACGCCACCAATCCTGGTGCCATGCGCGCGTGCGTTCCCACCTCTGGCCCATACAGCTCCACGATCAGATCGGAGAACCCGTTGATCACGTTCGTGGTCTGGGTGAACCCTGGTGCGGCGTTGACCATGCCGTGAACCATCAACCAAGCACTCACACGATCGAGGTCGCCCAGCTCGCGCTTGAGGCTGCTGAGGATCGCCAAGGCCGTCAAGCGTGCGGCCTCGTAGCCTTCCTCCGGGGAGACCTCAGCCCCTACCTTGCCGAAGGGCCCGGAGGGCGTGCCGTCAGGAGAGAGGGGAGGATGCCCAGAGACGTAGACACGATCGCCATAGATCCGCACCCAGGCGAACGACGCTTGCACCCCGGGTGGGAGCTTGGCCGGCTCGGGAAGGGCCAGCCCGAGTTCCTCCAACTTTGCTTCGACGCGCATCCGCCACCTCCAGGTCGCTTTCCTAGCTGATCTCGATGATGCCATTCTCTCAAACCAGGTGCACCGCAGGAAACTCTCTATTCAGCCAACCTCGTAGAAGGTAGTTTCTCGGAAGGCCGTATGCAGGATCCTGCAAGGATCTCTCCCGACACTGCGAAAGCTTGGCACTCGCACCCTAGATCTTGCCGTACAACCACAAAATGTCGGGATGCGGAATAAAGATGCGACGTGCTGGATGGGCTTAGGCTCATACTACACGCTCGATGCGAACCTCACGGGCACCATGAGCGCTCAACAGAGTGCTGAAGAGGAGCTCGGCTGATCTAGTATTTCGAGATTCGTACCTCTTAACCAAGCGCACCCGACTCGAAGCTGGTCTGCCACACACCGGCGTCTAGCAGCGCGTGGAAACGAAGCCTAAAATTGTTAGTAAACTCAACACGGTATGAGCGTTCCGCGCTACTACACACTCGGGGCCGTCGCCGGGGACCTGCGCTCGCTGAAGGCCCTGGACGAGCGGTTGGAGGAGGTCGGGGTCCCTGACGGCTCGCTCCTCGTACTCACGCGGCGTGCAGACGAGCGCCTCGTCCGGGTTACCCTGCCAGGCGCAAGGACGCGCAGGGTCGAAACAACCCTCTCGCGGACGCAGTGGTTGGAGCTCGCGAGCACTTACCTCGGCGTGACATCGGTGAGCGTGCTCATAGGCGCCGTCCACCTACCGACCGGTATCGCGGTGCAGGCGCTCATGACCCTGGCGGCCGTCATCGGCCTCGTCATCTACCACCGACACCCGCACCTGGAGAAGAAGCTCCTCGCCATGGGCCTCCCCGAGAGGTTCGCCGATGAGTGGGGAGCGGCCTTCTCCGAGGGCTTCGCCCTGGCACTCGCCACGGTCCCCGCCGGACTCTTCGACGAGACACAGGATGCCTTCCTCGAAGATACTAGCCTAAGGTCTCCGCTCGCCGTAGACAGACGGCCGGTTCTCTAGGTTTCAGGCCTCAGGCTACAGGTTTCGGCCCTCCGGTAGCTTCCGCCTCAGCCTCACGACCATGAACCCTGTTTCACCCGCCGTTCGACAACGGTGTAATAGCGTGTCCCGGTGTCTAGCTGACTGCTGATGCCTGAAACCTGATACCTTATTGGTGTGATCGTCCGCGACCGGCCAGACTCTTTCCTGCTCTTCGGGCAGCACGAACACGCCCTCGCCGCTGGCAAGTTCGCGCTCAGGTGGAGTGAGAGGCCGCGGCCCTTCGAGTCCACTCTCTACGCCGTAGCCAACCACGACCTTGCCTGGCGCGAGCCGGACAGGGAGGTGCTCTGGAACGAGGGGAAGGATAGGCCCTACTCCTTCGTGGATTATCCCCTGGATCTGAAGCTGGCGGCGCAGAGGAGGGGGATAGACCTGGTAGAGGCTCACGACCCTTATGCGGGATTTCTGTGCAGCATGCACTACGCCCGCTTCCTGCTCGAATCGAAGAGGCCGGAGGAGGTCGAGTTCCGCGAGCGTGAGATGGCGCGCCAGGAGAGGCTCAGGGAGGGGATCGGCCCCGAGGAGCTTGAGAACCTGGAGCGGAACTTCAGCCTCCTGCGGGTGTGCGATGGGCTCTCGCTGTTTCTGTGCCTCAACGAGCCCGGCGGTGGCGACAGACCGCCGCCGTATCCGGGAGGGTTCCAGTTCGAGGGGACGCGCTTCGAGGTGGTGTGGGAGGACGAGCGGACTTTGCGTCTAGATCCCAACCCCTTCACGGACGAGTTCGAGGTCGCAATCCCTTACCGGGTCGTCGGCAGGGACAGGCGGCCGCTCGGGAGTGATCTTCTCGAACTTCGGGTAACCTGTTAGGGGCGCCGGAAGGGCGCTCTTTTGTGAAACGCTTTTCAACCTGGAAAGGACCAATGTGAGGGATGCGTCGTACGATTTCTTGAAGAGGCTGCTCTCGACGCCGGGACCTAGCGGCTACGAGGAGGCCGCCGCGAAGGTCTGGAGGGAGGAGGCCGAGAAGTTCGCCCAGGTCGGGGGCGACAGGATGGGCAACTCCTTCGCCACCATAGGCGCTGGCGGCTCGCCGAAGGTCATGCTCGCAGGACACATCGATGAGATCGGGGTCATGGTCACCCACGTAGACGAGAACGGCCTGCTCCGCTTCACAGGGGTCGGCGGCTGGGATCCGCAGGTGCTCGTCGGACAAAGGGTCAGGTTGTTGACCAACAGCGGCGAGATAACCGGTGTGATCGGCAAGAAGGCCATCCACGTCATGGAGGCGGATGAGCGCAAGAAGGTCTCCGAGATAAAGAGCCTCTGGATCGACGTAGGCGCCAAGGATGCCGACGAGGCGAAGGGCATGGTCCGCATCGGGGACGTCGGCGTCATCGACCAGGACCTCGTGGAGCTCCCTAACGGGCGCATCGCCTCCCGCTCCGTGGACAATCGCATGGGCGCGTTCGTTGTGCTCGAAGCTCTGAGGTTGCTCTGCGAGGAGGATATCGGGGCCGAGGTCGTGGCCGTTGCCTGCGTGCAGGAGGAGATCGGGCTCTACGGCGCCCGCGGGGCGGCCTTCGGACTCGACCCGGATGCGGCCATCGCCGTCGACGTAACCCACGCCACGGACACCCCCGGCGTCTCCAAGAACGAGCATGGGGATCACTCTTTAGGCAGCGGCCCCGTCATAAAGCGGGCGACGAACATCTCGCCCATCGTCTCGGAGGGTCTCATCGCGGCGGCGGAGGGAGAGAACATCCCGTATACGCTGGAGGCCGACTCGCGCTCGACGGGGACCGACGCCGACGCCATACAGTTCACGCGGGCCGGGATCGCCACGGGTCTCGTCTCGTGCCCGAACCGCTACATGCACTCCCCGAACGAGGTCGTTGACGTCGAGGACGTCGAGAACTGCGCGCGTGTGATCTGCAGCTACATAAAGACCCTCGCCGCAGAGACGAACTTCGTCCGTTAACACGGAGCACCCTGTGACCACGAAAGAGGAACCGCGGCGGCGCGCCTCGACCTCCGTCGAGGCCGCGTTGCTCCTTACGGTATTCTTCTTCGGGACCAACTTCACGGCGGTCAAGATCGTCGTCCAGAGCGTCCCGCCGATCCTCTTCGCCGCGTCACGCTTCACCCTGGCCGGTCTCCTGCTCCTCCTGCTCGTGCGCTTCGTAGACCCCGAGAGTCGCCTGCGCCGCGAGGACTTTCTTCGTGTGCTCGGTCTCGGCGTGATCGGGGTGACCTTCACCCAGACGGTCTTCACCCTCGGGGTGAGCCTGACGACCGCGGCAAACACGGCCCTCGTCTACTCGACGGCTCCCGTGTGGGGGATGCTCCTCGGGTTCGCGCTCGGGTGGGAGCGGCCGAGGCTCGCCGGGGTTCTCGGCATAGGTCTCTCCTTACTGGGGGTCGCCTTTATCGTCTACGGCGGGCTCGAGTTCGCAGGCACGAGCCTCGTCGGGGACGCCCTCATACTCGTTGCCGCAGTCTTCTGGGGCTCGTACACCGTTCTCTCCCTCTCGCTCCTCAAACGCTACTCACCAGTAGCACTCGCAGCCTACGCCATGACCCTGGGCGGTCTCGCCGCCTTCCCGCTCGCCGCCCTCGAACCCGGCGGCTTCGACGTGGGTACTATGGACGGGCTGACGTGGGGCGCGGCGGCCTACTCGGCGCTCTTCTCCTCGGCCTTCGGCTTCGCGGCCTGGGGATGGGGGGTGTCGCACGTCGGGGCGAACCGGGTTCTGATCTACCAGTACCTAGTCACCCTGACCGGCGTAACCACAGGCATCGTCCTCCTCGGCGAGGACTTCGGCCTGGGCCAACTCGTCGGGGCCGTCGTCATCCTCTGCGGCGTCTACCTGGCCAGAAGGAGATAGCCGGGGTCGCAAGAGAGGCTTCTCGTAGACTTCGAGCAAAGAGGTGGATCGTGGACCGTGACGCAATATACGGGCTCGTGGGCCGCAAGGTCATCGTGGGGTTTAACGCCGCCGAGGGAGGAGGTGTGGAGGTGTCCGCGACGCTGGACGAGGTGCGCGACGACGGGATAGTACTCTCGCAGATCAGCGATCTCGTCCCAGGGCCGACGTTGTTCTGTCCGTGGGAATCCTTCCGGCGGGCCCGCGAGCGGGTGCCATGGTTCATGCCACCGCACAACGGGCCAGAAGAAGAGCTGCAAATTCGGGAACCGCATGAGCCAGGAACGCACCAGGATGAGCAGACGCCGGTGCACCTCCCCGAACGCAGGCGGGAGCCCTCCGCGCGGACGCTGGAGCGCGTTGTCCCCATCGCGCAGCGGCAGAGCGTCGGCGGCATCACGGTCGCCCTCGCGTCGCTGGAGCTGCACGGGGGAGGACTAGGGGCCTTGCGGTGGCGGGTCTCCTTTGGAGAAGAGGCCCTTCGAGATGATCCCGACCTCGGGTTTTGGGGGATCTCCGAGCCGGAGTTCGAGGTGCGCGACGGCGAGGGTCGCATCCTGCCGTGGTCACCCCGGGGTGCCGGCGGGCACGACGGACAGGCTGACGGGGAGGCGGAGGTCCGCGATCTGCCGGATGGCGGGGAGATCAAGGTCGTGGTGAGGAGGCTGGTAGCCGACGCCTACGGGCCAGAGGGGGAGCACGAGGGACCATCCTGCGAGGGGCCCTGGACCTTCCGATTTACCCTCTGAGGGAGCGCCGGCGCGTGCCTCTCTGTCCCTCCGGTTCGGGCAGGACGAAGAGGAGGGCGAGGATCACGATGAGCGCCAGGCTCGCCACCGGGCTTACGAAGGCGAGCGCGAAGGCGAGGGCGTAGAGAAGCATGCCGAGCACGTAGCGGCGCGTCATGGCGCGAAGCAGGGAAGGGTCGATGCTCCTGTCCACGAGGCGGTAGTTCGTGGCGGCGTAGAGCCAGAGCAGCGTGAAGAAGACCGCCGTTACGGCCAGAGTTCCGCTGTAGACGGCGACGGCGGTGATCCTGTGCTCTTCCTCCCTGATGTACTCGGCGAGCAGGGCCGTTGGGAAGGGGAGAAAGGCTACGCACATCAGAAACAGTACGTTAAGGAAGAGGAGGATGTGATCCGAGCGTGAGATCAGACGGAAACGGTTGTGGTGGTTCGCCCATACCGTGCCGATAACGACGAAGCTCATCGCATACCCCAGGTACGAAGGCCACAACTCGACGAGTTTCCCTGAGAGCGACCCCGCCTCTTCGACGTGAGGGACCCCGATCTCTATGATTAGGAGCGTGATCGCGATGGCGAACACACCGTCGGAGAAGGTCTCTATCCTTCCGGTTTCCTGCCCGCCGCTCGTGGTCACCCGGGCTCCCTCTTGGTCCAGACCCTGCCGGGTAGTTTGTACCACCTGTGAGCCCGGACGCAACGCCCCTGCGTTATCCCCGACCCTTCCGCTCCAGGAAGCACCGACGAGGTGACGACGGCCTCCGAGATCCGGGAAATGAGAGCGTCCCGTCTCCGGGACGCTCTCTTGGGAGCGGGCCACTTCACCGGCTCGTTTTTAGCTCGTGGACGGTGCGCAATACCTCACTGGGGGCTCTGTGCGAGGGTCACCTGGAGGGTGGTCTTTTCGCCGTTTCTGAGGACCGTCAGGTTTATCGTATCGCCCGGCTTGTAGTTCCGGAGCGCCGAGATGAGATCGCCCGAGCTACGGATCTGCTGCGAGCCTGCGGCGGTTACGACGTCCCCGCGCTGTACTCCTGCGTCGTCCGCGGGGCCGCCGGGCTCGACCTTCTCGACCAGCGCCCCTGAGTCCACGGAGCTCCCGAACCTCCTGGCCGTCTCCTGGGTGAGGTCGGAGAGGTAGACGCCGAGGTAGGGGTGGACGGCCTCGCCGTTCTTGATGATCTGATCAGCCACGGAGACAGCGGTATCCGAAGGTATCGCGAACCCGATGTTCTCGGCCCCCGTCTGACCCGGCGGCAGGTAGGCTACGTTTATGCCTATAACTTGGCCGTCGCGGTTCGCCAGGGCGCCGCCGGAGTTGCCGGGTGAGATGGCCGCGTCGGTCTGGATCAGGTCCACCAGAGAGTTGTCCTGCCTCCCGCCGGTTAGCTGTGCCGGAACCTCGCGTCCAATGCCGCTGATGATCCCCGACGTAACGGTCGACTCGAAGCCTGAGGGGCTGCCTACGGCGACCGCCATCTGGCCCACGATGGGATCTCCGCTCGCGAAGCTCGCGGCAGGCAGGTTATTGCGGTCCACCTTGACTACGGCGATGTCCGTCGTCGGGTCGGTGCCGACGACCTGTCCGCGCTCGGTGGAGCCGTCCGCGAAAGAGACCTCGACGTCGCGCGAACCTTCGACGACGTGGTTGTTGGTGATGATGTAGCCGTCCGAGCGGTAGATCACACCGCTCCCTATCCCCTCTTCCTTCTGCGTCCCTAAAGGTGTCTGCTGGACCCCTGTGACGTTGATCTGCACCACGGAAGGACTGAGTACGGAGGCGACCTTGGCAACGGGTTCGTTGTCGGGGATGCTGGCCGGGGCCGACTTGACCGGCTCTGCGGTCTGCGTCCTGGCCGTGCCAGGGTCGAGGTAGATGACGCCGAGCACGAACGCCAGTGCCGCCAGGACCATGAGCGGCAGCAAGAGAGAGCGCTGTAAGGTGTATCTCCTCATACCGTTACCTCCCCGAGATTACCCCTCTCCAGGAGCGCTTTGAGTAGTTGTTCGGCCCTGCGCTGCGCCCGCCTGACCGCTTTCTCTGAGATGCCGAGCCTCGCCGAGAGTTCCCGCACGGTCGCTTTGGTGCCTTTGTCCAGGCCGTAGCGGCGCATCAGGATGTGGCGCTCGCGCTCGGGCAGGTGCCTCATGGCCTCCTGAAGCCTGAGGCTCTCCCCGGCACCCTCCCTGGGCTCCTGCTCCTCCACCAGGTCTCCGAGCCTGCCTGCGCCCGCCTCGGGGCCGAGGGGTCGCTCGAGGCTCGATACCTCGGGTACGGCTTCGAGTACGGCGCTGACCTTCTGGCTCTCCCATCCGAGCCGGACCGAGATCTCCTCCAGGTTCGGTTCGCGGTGGAGCTCCACCGTAAGCTCGCCCTGCGCTTTACGGATCCTGCGAAGCTTCTCGTTCATGTGGGCGGGGAGCCGGATCTCGCGCCCCTTGTCCCCTAAAGCGCGCTGGATGGACTGCCTTATCCACCACGTCGCGTACGTAGAGAAGCGGTTGCCCTTCTCTGGGTCGAACTTCTCCACGGCCTTCATGAGACCGATGTTGCCCTCCTGGATCAAGTCCTCGA
>CADDZK010000147.1 GCA_902812425.1 Actinomycetota bacterium | reverse complement strand
TCCCAGAAGAATTCCCGCACGCGGGGGTGATGCAGGCCGTCCAGGTCATCCATCGAGACCGGGCGAAGCTTCAATCTGCCGGCCTCGATCTGGAACCGGCTCGTATCACCGGGCTCTGTCAACCGTCTTCCATGAACCTCTCCAGCTTCTCCTTCGTCGGCAGGGCGCGCATGGCGCCGTAGTCCGTGCAAGCGAGGGCGCCCGCCGCGCAGCCCCTCAGGGTGGCCTCTCGCACCCGCCCTTCGTCGAAGGCTTCGTCCGCGAGGTGCACGAGGGCCGCCGCGAGGAAGGCGTCTCCTGCGCCGGTCGCGTCCACGATCTCGCCCGGGTCGAAAGGGGGCACGTAGCCGCTAAAGTCCCCCGTAGCGTAGAATGCACCTTCGGGTCCCATGCTCACGAGCACGATGGAGACGCCGCGGTCGAACAAAGTCCCCGCCGCCTCCTCGATATCATCTGTACCCAGCAGCGGCGGGATCTCGTCGTCGCCGAGCTTGACGAGGGTCGAGAGGTCGAGAAGCGGGTCGACGGCCTCCCTGGCGGCCTCGGCGCTCTCCCACAGGTGTTCGCGGAAGTTCACGTCGAAGGCGACGGGGACATCTAGTTCGCGCGCGAGCTCCGCGATACGGTGCGTCGCAGAGCGGACCGGCTCCCTTATCAAGGGGATACTACCGAAGTTCACGAAGGACGCTCCCGAGAGAAGATCCTCCGTGACGTCCTCGGGCGAGAGCAGTTCGTCGGCGGCCGGGCTCGACCTGTAAAAAGTGAACTCGCGGTCGCCGTCCTCGCCTATCTCGACGAACGCGAGCGAGGTGCGCGTGGGCGGTCTCTGGCGGCTGACGCCCGAGGTGTCCACGCCCTCGGATTCGAGCGCCCGCAGAATGAAATCTCCGAAGAGGTCCTCCCCGACGCTCCCGACGAAGGCGGCCTCCGAGCCCAGGCGCGATGCGGCGACGGCGACGTTCGCCGGGGCCCCACCCGGTCTGGCGACGAACGCCATCTCGACGTCGGAGAGCGCCTCACCCCTGTATATATCCGAAACGACCTCGCCGAGCGCGACTATCTTCCCCAAGACTTCCTCCCGACCCTGTGATCTCCGGCTCCTAGACGTTTACCTCGCCCAGAGCCAGTATTTCCTCGTCCGAGTATCCGGCTCCGCGCAAGGGCTCTACGACGTCGAGTTCGAGGTCGGGGACGTAGCAAGCCACCAGGCTCGCCTCCCCGCCAGGGCCGGGAACCACCCTCATCTCGCCTATGGCGGCGGGCAGGATACAGCTCTCGGCGCGCCCCAGCGTCTCGGAGCCGCCCCCGTACTCCAGCTCGACGGGCTCCCCGCCGACGTTCGAGAGCGTGAAGAAGCGGCGCGGGTGCGAAGGCTCGGTGTAGGTCTCTGTGAGCGTCCAGCGCTCGAGGGCGAAGTGCGGGCCTGCGCAGCACAGAACGCGCCTGTTGGCGTAGCCTTCGATCACGAGGCCCGGCTTCGGAAGGGGGAAGTAGTCCGTCTTGAGCTCGTCGAGGGTCGCTTCGATGTTGGCGTCCCACTCCTCCTCACTAAGCTCGTTGCCGTAGAGGTCGAAAGGCATCACGAACTGGCCCAGGTCCGAGGTCTGCTGGACCTCCAGGATCAGGGTGTCTGGCCCGAAGGTGTGCAGGATCCCACCTGGCACGTACACGGTGTCGCCGGCCCGGATCCCATGCCGCGGCATGACGGCGCCGTAGTCCTGCGCCTTGAACGCCTCGATCAGCGCCTTGCGCGAGGCGTTCTCCTCGACACCCGCGAGTATCGTGGCGCCTTCTGCGGCCCAGAGGATGTGCCACGCCTCGGTCTTGCCGTGGGGCTCGCCGTGCTTCTCTCTGGCGGTCTCGTCGTCGGCGTGCAGGTGGACGGGCAGCATGTGGGAAGCGTCGAGGAATTTGATCAGGAGCGGGAAATGCGGCCCGCGCCAGCCTTTCCCGACCAGCTCATCGGGGAACTCCTCGACGAGCTCGTGGAGCGTGCGCCCGGCGTAGGGACCGCTTACGACCTTACCCGTCGTCTCGCGGTAGTCGCTGATCTCCCAGGTCTCAGCCACCACGCCGTCCGGCACGTCCTTCTTGCCGAGCATCTCGGGGATCAGACGTTCCCCGAAATAGTAGTCGCGCACGTGGTAGCTGAGTTTGATCGGGTAGGCTTCCAAGTACCCTCCCCTATCCCCTCGTTTCCCGACGGGGTTATTCTACCCTCGTTGGCAGCCCGGGCGCTGGCCCGGTCTTGAGGAGGAGAACCGCTATGACCACGAATCTCTCTGGCAACCCGCTGACGAGGAGGGAGTTGCTCCGGCGAGTCGGAAGGCTGGAGCAGGTCGCAGGAGTAGAACCGTTCGTCTTCGACGAAGGGCCCGCTCGCGGGGTGCGGGCGTTCCGCTTTCGTACGGGTAGCGGCCTCTGCTTCGACGTCGTCCCTGACCGCGGCATGGACCTGGGAGCCGCCGAGCAGGGGGGCACTCCACTAGCCTGGCTCTCCCCGAACGGCGTCGTCGCGCCCTGGTTCCGCGAACCGGCGGGCGAGGGCTGGCTCCGCTCGTTTCACGGCGGGCTCCTCGTCACCTGCGGTCTGAGGAACGTGGGACCACCGGGAGAACGCGAAGGAGAGGAACTCGGGCTGCACGGTCGCGCCTCCAACATCCCCGCCTCCGGGGTCTCATACGACGTATCCTGGGACGAAGAAGGCTGCGTCCTCGAAGCGCGGGGGCAGATCAGGGAGTCCAGGGTCTTCGGCCCTAACCTCATCCTGCGGCGCCGTGTCTACGCCCGCCTCGGCGAATCCCGCCTAAGGATCGAGGACGAGATCGAGAACGAGGGCTTCGAACCCGAGCCGCTGATGGTCCTCTACCACATGAACCTTGGCTGGCCGCTCTTAGACGAGACGTCACGCCTCATAGGCCCCGGGAGAGCCGGAGAACCGCCTGAGCCGCGGGACGAGGAGGCGGGCAAGGGTCTCGAGGCCTGGGACCGCTTCGCTGCCCCGACGCCCGGCTTTAAAGAGAGGGTCTTCTACCACCATCCCGTCGCAGGGAGCGACGGCTGGACAGAGGCGCGCCTGGAGAACCGGGCACTCGCGGGCGGGCTCGCCTTCTCCGTCAGGTTCCGCCCGGAGGAGTTGCCCGAGTTCGTGCAGTGGACCATGACCGGCGAAGGGACTTACGTCCTCGGCCTCGAGCCGGCCACCTGCCGGGTCGAGGGAGCGGCGGCGGAAGAGGAGGCCGGACGGATTATCCGGCTGGAACCAGGTGAGATACGGGTTCACCGGCTAGAGATCGAAGTCCTCCGCCCCCCGAGAGAGACGGCGGATAGACCCGCGTAGAACCCGAGATCCACGAAGACGTATTCGGCTGGATCAAAGCTCCCTGCCTCTTGCCCGATTGACCGGCGTATGTAACCGTGATAACGTTGTCATTATGCAAGAAGAATAACGATCATGCATTAAAAAAGGGTGACCGTTCCCGTGTTTGAGGCGTCGTAGGAGATGGCGGGAGATCTCAAGGACAAATCCTGGGGTAGGACCACGCTGCGCGACGTGGCGCTGGAGGCGGGCGTGTCGATCAAGACCGTCTCGCGGGTCGTCAACCGCGAGCGCCAGGTAAGCCCGGAGACGGAGGCGCGGGTAGGCGAGGTCCTTTCGAGGCTCGGTTACAGGCCCAACGAGCTGGCCCGCAGCCTCAAGGGTCGGCGTTCGAGGACGATAGGGTTGATGATCGCCGACATCTCCAATCCTTTCTACGCAGGTTGTGCGAAGGCCGTCGAGGAGGTGGCCCGCTCACACGGTTACGCGGTCTTCCTGTGCGCCTCGGCTGAGGACGTGAACGTAGAGCGCGAGTACGTCGGGCTGCTCACGCGCAGACGCGTGGACGGGTTGCTGCTCGTTCCCGCGGCTGACGGGCATCCGCATCTCAAAGAAGAGCAGGACGCCGGCCTCCCCATAGTCACGCTGGACCGGCCTGCGGAGGGGCTCCTTACGGACACGGTGATCGTCAAGAACAGGACTGGCGCGAGGGATGCGACGAGGCACCTGATCGAGGCCCACGGCCACGAACGGGTGGCCTTCGTCGGCGCTGACGAGCACCAGTACACGACGCGCATGCGCCTCGAAGGATACAGGGAGGCGCTGGCAGAGGCCGGCCTGCAGGAGATGTCACGCACCAGAGCCCCGGATACCGCGGCCGCAGCGCGTGCCACGAGGGAGCTTCTTGCGTTGCCCGACCCTCCGACGGCTTTCTTCGCCATGAACAACCTTGTCACGGTGGGCGTCCTGCAGGCTGTAGAAGGGGCGGGGCTGCGGGTGCCTGAGGACGTGGCCCTCGTCGGTTTCGACGACTTCGAGCTCGCAGCCGTTCTGAGCCCGCGCCTCACCCTCGTGCGCCAGCCCGCGGCCGAGATGGGACGCCGCGCCGCCAGGCTGCTCTTCGAGCGTCTGGAGAGGCGAAAACCGCTAGATCCGAGGCGCGTCGTACTCGAGACGGATCTCGTGGTTCGTGAGTCCTGCGGTTGTAGACCGGCCGGGGAACTCGTCCTGGAAGAGCCGGGCGAGGGCGAGACAGCCACACGTTAGCGAAACGACTTCTTGCTTCGCTTGACACAATCAGAGCGCTAAATTACGATGCTGACAACGGTGTCGAGCCGTACTGGGGAAAGGCAAACAACCAGCGTCCTGTTCGGGGTGTGGGGCCATCCGGGGAAGGAGGAGTGTTGGTACAAGCAAGCGAAGGTTCTCCACGAGGAGGGCGCGGGATCACACGGGCCGAAGCGCTGCGCCTGATGGGGCTGAGCGCGGGGGTTCTCGTCGGTCCGTCCCTCATTGCGGCTGGTTGCGGGGGCGGCAGCCAGCTCGTCTCGATAGACCGCATAGGCAAAGAGGATGCCTCGAACAGCGCGAAAGTGCAGCTCAACAACAGCTACACCCACCAGTCGTCCACGCCGAGCTGGGCCGACGGGTTCCAGAAGCTCTTCACCAAGTTCGCCAAAGACCACCCCGACTGGAAGCTAGACCTCAAGATCATACCCGACAGCCAGACCACCCAGGAGCAGGCGCGCCTGCTGGAGGAGGCCCGGGCCGGACGTGCACCCGACTGGGCTAACGTCGACTCCTTCGTCGTCGCCCAGTTCATCTCGCAGGGGGCACTGCAGCCGCTGGACCAGTACTTCGACAAGTCGGAGATAGGCGGGCTCTATCCCTTCGTCCGCGACATCGTCGTCGGCGACGACGGGAAGACGTACGCCTACTGGTGGGCCACGGACGTAAGGGTGCTTTACAGGAGGACCGATCTCGTGCCCGACCCTCCGCGCACCTGGGACGAGCTGATCAAGGCTGCGAAAGCCGCCACGAAGAAGGACTCGAAGGTGGACGGCTACCTCTTTAATGGGGGCCGCTGGGAGGGTACCGTCTTCGACAACCTGGCCCACTTCTGGAGCCAGGGGGGCGAGCTTGTCGACGACAAAGGGAAACCCATCTTCAATGAGGACCCGAACCGCACCTACATGCTCAACGTCTTCAACTTCCTCAAGGAATGCGTCGACAGCGGCGCCTCGCCCAAGCGGGTGGCTACGATAAAGGACTACGCCGACTTCGAGGCCGCGGCCCAGGCGAAGAGCGTCGCGATGTTCCAGGGCGGTGACTTCGAGTACCCGCCCCTGAAAGACTCCCTGCCGCCAGAGGAGATGAAGAAGTGGGCCATCTCGCTCCTCCCGACCAAAAACCCCAACGACCCGCAGCGGACGGGTACGGGTGGCTGGACCATGGCCGCCTTCACCAAAGACCCGAAGAAGCTGAAGATAGGCGCCGAGTTCACGAACGACGTCTACGTAGGCGAGGGGAACCAGGTAACAGGACAGTTGCCTACCAACCCGAAGTACTTCAGCTTGAGCAAGTTCAAGGACCCCGTCTACGACACGTTCCGCGAAGCGCTCAAGTACGGCAAGGCGCGGCCAGGGGTCCCCGTCTACCCGGAGATCTCCAACCAGCTGCAGATAGCCATCGGCACGGTACTCACGGGGGAATCGACGCCGGAGGATGCCCTGAACAAGGCGGCTGACGCCTCGCTCGCGGCCTACAACCAGCAGAAGTAATGGCCTGTAGCTCGGAGGACATCGGAGAGGAGTACGAAGGGTCGTGACGCCGACTAAAAAGGCTTTCACCTTCAGGGGGCTCGCCGGAGAGCACCGGCCGACGCTGTGGCTCGCGCCGCTCCTCGCGATAGTCACGCTCTTCTACCTCTACCCCGCCTTCGAGGTCCTGCGCTACAGCCTGACGAACGCCTCGCTCCTGAGACCCGACTACGAGTACACTTTAAGCACCTTCGCGCAGGTGCTCGGCGACCCCGTGCTCTACAAGGTCATAAAGACGACGGCGATCTTCGTCATCGCGAGCATCGTGCTGCAGCTCCTGCTCGGGCTCCTGATCGCCGTCGCCGTCAACCGCGCCAGCAAGCGACGCCTGCCAGGCAGGGTCTTCATACGTTCGCTGGTGCTCTCGGCCTGGGTGATGCCTGGCGTGGTCATCGGGATCGTGTGGGCCATCATCCTCAACGACGCCGACTACGGGCTCGCCAATCTGCTCTTAGGCGCCGTCGGGCTAGGGACCGTACCCTGGCTCTCCACCCCGACTACGGCCCTCATCTCGGTGATAATAGCGAACGTCTGGAGGGGGACGGCCTTCAGCATGATCCTGCAATACGCCGGTCTGCAGTCGATCCCCGACGAGCTCTACGAGGCGGCCGAGGTCGACGGCGCAGGCAAGCTGCAGTCATTCTTCTACATCACCATACCGCAGCTCAGGCCGATCATGATGATCAACATCATCCTCATAACCATCTCCACCCTGAGCACGTTCGACATGATATTGGCCCTCACGGGCGGTGGGCCCGGGCAGGCGACGGAGGTGCTCTCCTTGAGGACGTACAACGTGATCTTCCAGAACTACAGCCTCTCGGAGGGCGCCGTGCTCGCGGTGATCATGATGCTCATCTCGCTCGCCCTGACCCTGGCGTACAGACGCCTGCTGCGCTCGGAGGGGACGCTATGAGGGGCCGCAGGAGCCAGAGGCTCATGAGCGACGCGCTCACCTACCTCGTCTTCATCTTCGCCCTCGTCTTCTTCGGCGGGCCGCTCCTGTGGGTGCTCTCGCTCTCCATAAGGACCCAGCAGGAGATCTTCATAACCTCGCTGCGCCTGATCCCCGAGCACCCCACGTTCGAGAACTACACGGAGGTGTTCTATACAGCCCAGTTCTCCGTGTACCTCGCCAACTCTTTAAAGCTGGCCCTGGCGGGGAGCATCGGCGCTATGGTCGTCTCTGCCCCCGCCGCCTACGCCTTCTCCCGCCTGACCTTCCGCGGCAGCGGCGGGCTGCTGATCGGGGTGCTCGCCCTGCAGATGGTCCCACCCTTGGTCGTCGTCATCCCCCTGTACAGGTACTTCGACCGCCTTAACCTCCTCGACTCGTACTTCAGCACCTCGATGGTCTACATAGCGATCCTGGTGCCGCTCGCGACCTGGATGCTCAAGGGCTTCTTCGACGGCATCCCGCCGGCTCTCGACGAGGCCGCGATGGTCGACGGCTGCACGCGCTTCGGCGCCTTCCTCAGGGTCATCCTCCCGCTCATCCTCCCCGGCCTCACCTCGGTCTTCGTGCTAACGGCGATCCTAGCCTGGGGCGAGTTCGTCGTGCCTTACGTCCTGCTGAGCGACCCATCGAAGCTGCCCATCTCCATAGCCATCTTGAACTTCCAGGGCAACTACGCCGCCAACTCGACGAACGTGCTCGCCGCAGGAGGTGTGCTCGCGATGTTGCCGGCCATCGCGACCTTCGTGATCCTGCAGCGCTTCATAGTCCGCGCCCTGACCTCGGGTGCCATCAAGGGTTAGACGGGATCTGCTTCGAATATATCCATGCGTGTCTCGCCGGTATCGGCGACGACGGGAGGTAGTCTTTGATCGTCCACATGATAGGCAATGCCCACATAGATCCTGTGTGGCTCTGGCGCTGGCAGGCAGGGGTGGACGAGGCTCTCGCCTCCTTCCGCTCCGCCGCCGACCGCTGCGAGGAGTACCCTGAGTTCGTCTACACCCGCGGTGAAGTCTGGCTCTACGAGCAGGTCGAGCGCATAGACCCAGACCTCTTCGCGCGGGTGCGGGCCTTGATCGAAGACGGCCGCTGGCACGTCACGGGCGGCCAGTACCTCCAGCCCGACGTGAATCTCCCGACGGGGATGGGCCTCGTGCGCCAGATCCTGCGCGGCAGACGCTACTTCAAAGACCGCTTCGGGGTGATCCCGAATGTCGGCTACAACGTCGACTCCTTCGGACACCCGGCGACGCTCCCCGACATACTCGCCGAACACGGCTACGAAGGCTACGTCTTCCACCGTCCCGGCGCCCACCAGGTAAGGCTACCGGCCCAGACGTTCCGCTGGCAGGGCTCTGGCGGGGGTGAAGTGGTAGCTTTCAGGATCTCCCCGGCCTACGTCACCCGCACCGACGACCTGTACGGCCAGATCTCGATCTCCCTCGAAGCCGCCGACCCCGTCCTCGGCCACACGATGTGCTTCTACGGCGTCGGTAACCACGGCGGAGGACCGACCAAGGGCAATATCGAGTACATCATGGAAAACAAATACTCCTTCGACGGCGCCGAGCTGCGCTTCTCGACGCCCCAGGCGTTCTTCGACGCCATAAGGGAGAGACGCGAAGAGCTCCCCGTGGTGACTACGGAGCTCCAGCACACGTTCCCAGGCTGCTACAGCGTGATGCACGACGTGAAGCAGGAGCAGCACCACGGCGAGCACCTGCTCGACCAGTGCGCCAGACTAGTGGATAGCCTTGTCGAAGACGAAGACGAGAGGCGCGGCCTCCACGCCCGTATCGACGCCGCCTGGGACGACCTGCTCTTCACGGAGTTCCACGACATCCTGGCTGGAACCTTCATCCCTGCGGCCTGGAGGTCGGTGCGTGCGATGCAGGGAAGGGCCCGTATCATCGGCGAGGAGGTAGATGTGGAGGCCACCCGTCGCTGGGCAAAGCGAGCGCTGCCGCCTGTGAACCAGCAACAGATCGTGGTTATAAACCCGGACGAAGAGCCCTTCGATGACCTGGTAGAGCACGAGCCCTACCTCGACTTCGACGCCTGGGGAGGGCGCTGGCTAAGCGACCTCGAAGGGGAGCCCGTGGAGTTCCAGCTCATCCAGCCCGAGGCCGCCTCCCACGTGG
>CADDZK010000146.1 GCA_902812425.1 Actinomycetota bacterium | reverse complement strand
CCTGAGTTCCCCGGCGCGAGGGTAACATCCGAACGCACGTAGCGCGTGGAGGAACCCCGCCCGCGAAGCTCCCCGACGCCGCCGACGATGCCAGCGCTCACGGCCCCTATGCTGCCCCACGGGTGGCCGATGGCGTAGACCAGCTCGCCAACGCGCAGCGCGTCAGAGTCCCCGACGAGCGCCGCAGGCAGGTCGTCAGGCTCCCCCTCCAGCCGGAGGAGCGCGAGATCCAGGCTCCTGCTCCCCTTTACCACGCTCGCGCCGAGCGTCCTGCCGTCGTGGAGGGCTACATGGACGTTCCCGCGTCCACCTGCGACGACGTGATAGTTCGTAAGGACGAGACTTTCGCCGGGCCAGATCACACCCGCCGCTGTCCCACGGCCGCCGCTACGTACCTGCACGACGCTTCGCTGCGCGTCCTCGATCATGCGCGCACCGGCGACGGAGGAGTCTTCAGACATCTCGTTCATCTCCTCTACCTCCGGCCGCGCTCGCCGACGGTGATCTCGACCTCCGCAAGCTCTCCGCCGCGCACGAGCTTGACGGGTACGGGACGCCCGACCCTATCGCCTGCCAGAAGCACGAGCAGGTCGTCGGTGTCCTCGACAGGCTGGCCGTCCAGCGTCGCGAGGATATCGCCCACTATGAGGCCGCCGCGTCCGGCCGGACTACCGTCCTCGACACCGACGACGAGCAGGCCGCCCCTCTGCGTGAGGCCGAGCCGCTCTCCGTCGGGGAGACGCACCGGCTGGCTCAGGATGCCAAGGTACCCGCGCCTGACAGAGCCCCGCTCCTGCAGAGTCCCAGCAGTACGCCAGGCGATGTCGGCGGGGATGGCGAACGCCGCGCCGCGTCCCCAGCCCGAGACGAGGATGCCCAGAACGTTCCCCCGCGCGTCGATGAGCGGACCGCCCGAGAATCCCGGGTAAGGCGTCGCGTCGGTCTGGATAAAGCGCTCCAGCCTCGGCCCTCGCCGCGTGCGGACCGGGCCTCCGACGGCGCTCACGACCCCAAGGGTCGCCCTCGGTCCCTCGCCGCGGGAGGGCGCACCGACGGCCAGAGAGATCTGGCCGACCCTCGCCTCTCCCTCCACGGGCGTGGCTGCATTGACGTCCAGGCCCTCCACGCTCAGCACCGCGAGGTCCGTCGAGTGATCCCTGCCCGCGAACCGCGCTGGCAGGGTCCGACCGTCTGCGGTCTCCACCGACAGATCTTCCTCACGCTCGAGCACGTGGCTCGCCGTAAGCACCGAGTTCGGCGCGTATACTACCCCGCTCCCCGAGCGCCGCCTCCGCCCGTTCACTCGTACCATCGACGCGGCGATGTTCTCGACCGCGTCCGCCAGGCCGTCGGATAGCGCGCCCAAGGTATCCTTATGCTCCATGGTCTTCTCCTGATCCGGTTTATCCACACGGACACTCTATTCCTGATCCAGAAGGCAGGCATCACCCGTCCGGCTAGTTTTAGCCCGGAAGAACGGCTAGTCTCTAGAGCAGGCCCCGCTCATGCGTTTCGGTGAGAGGGGCCGACGCTCGTGAGCGGAGACCCTATGGCTGAGATCAGAACCCGTACTCTAGGGCTCGAGCAGAACCTTGATCGCTCCGTCCTCTTTCTTCTGGAAGATCTCGTAGCCGTGCGGCGCCTCATCGAGCGGCATACGGTGGGTGGCGAAGCTCTCAACCCCCAAAGGGTCGCCGTCGGTCAGGAGCGGCATGATGTCATCTACCCACCTCTTGACGTTGGCCTGCCCCATCCTCAGCTGTATCTGCTTGTCGAAGAGCGTCAGCATGGGCAATGGGTCGGCCTGCCCACCGTAGACGCCGGAGAGGGAGATAGTGCCACCCCTGCGCACGGCGTGTATGGCCTGATAGAGGACGTTGAGACGGTCGGTGCCTGCCTCGTTCATCACACGCTGGGAGACCGCGTCGGGAAGAATGCCGGCCATCTGCTGGGCGAGACCTGCGGCGGGTGAGCCGTGGGCCTCCATGCCGACAGCGTCTATGACCGAGTCGGCCCCGCGGCCGTCTGTCATCTCCTTGATGGCCTCGGGAATGTCGTCGTGGTCGTTGGCGTCAAGAACCTCTATGCCGTTGCGGCGCGCGCGTTCTATGCGCTCTGGCACGATATCAACGGCGATGACCCTGCACCCGAGGTGCTTGGCGATACGGCTCGACATATCTCCTATCGGCCCCAGCCCGAAGTTCGCCACGCTGCCGCCCTCCGGAATATCCGCGTAGGCGACCGCCTGCCAGGAGGTGGGCAGGACGTCAGAGAGGTAGACAAAGCGCTCGTCGGGCGGGCCCTCGGGAACCTTGATGTGGGTGTACTGGGCCTGGGGGACGCGCAGGTACTCGGCCTGCCCGCCCGCTACCTCCCCGTAGAGCTTCGTGTAGCCGAAGAGGGCGGCGCCCATGCCCTGATCGCGCACCTGCGTCGTCTCGCACTGCGTTTGCAGACCCTGGTCGCACATAAAGCAGTGGCCGCAGGAGATCTGGAACGGCATCACGACCCTGTCACCCGGAGAGAGGTTGGTGACCCCGGGGCCGACCTCCTCCACTATGCCCATCGGCTCGTGTCCGATTATGTCTCCCTCCTCCATAAACGGGGTGAGGACCTCGTAGAGGTGAAGATCCGAGCCACAGATCGCCGTCGTCGTTATGCGCACGATGGCGTCGGTGGGCTCCTGTATGGTCGGGTCTGGCACGTTATCTACCCTGACGTCCCGTTTGCCGTGCCACACGAGTGCCTTCATCCGGTCTCATCCCTTCCGGTAGCGTTTATGCCTTCCAACCGATATGTTTGCCCCAGGAGCGGATTCGCTACGCTCTCGTCGGTACATATTTCGGGCCATTTCCCGCGCCAACGCTGCTACGCCAGAGGGTCTCGCCGAGGATGGATCGAATAGCAAGCTGTTTGAGAGCTTGAGGAGTACCGATCCTATCTCGGCGGCGTACTTTCGACTACCAGGGGATCGGACGCCCGTCCTGGAAGAAGCCGCCTGTGGGGCCGTTGTTGGGGAGGGTCGCCGCCCAGACGAGGGCTTCCGCCCCCTCCTCGACGGAGCGCGTCGCGCCCGAGCCGCCCATGTCTGTCTGAACCCAGCCGGGGTTGACCGCGTTGACGAGTATGCCGCTCCCGCGCAGCTCGGAGGCCAGGATGCGCGTGAGGGCGTTGAGGGCGGTCTTGGAGACGCGGTAGCCGGGTGAGCCGCCGCCCATGTCCTCGAGGGCCGCGAGCCCCGTCGAGACGTTGACGATCCTCCCGTATCCGTTGCGCCTCATCATGGGTATCGCCATCTCGCACAGGCGCCAGGCCCCGAACAGGTTCGCCTCAAGCGCCTCCTCCACCCTGCCGAGGTCGGCATCAACGCCGCGCTGGCCCTCGTCGTTGGAGATGCCGGCGTTGTTCACCAGGATGTCGAGCCGCCCGAACTCCTCCTCGATAGAGCGCGAGAGCCGCTCGACGCTCTCGGGGTCGGTCACGTCGAGTTGGCGGGCGACCACCTCGCCTGTGAGCTTCGCCGCCGCGGCCCTGCCCTGCTCCCCGTCGCGGGAGCCCAGGATCACCGTGATCCCACGCCCAGAGAGCTGGCGGCAGACCTCGAGGCCTATCCCCCTGTTCCCCCCGCTTACCAGTGCGACCCGCCCGTTCTCCGTCATGTAACCTCCCGATCTCCAGGTTGATCCTCAACGATACTGGAACTCATCCCACGAACCGCGCTTCCGTCAGAGCGCCAGCCTCTCAGCACCTTACGGATACTCCAGCACGCCCGTGTGCATGGTCATCTTCCACTCGCCGTCCACCCTGGAATACACCTTGCACACCCGGCCCTTCCAGTGGCTCTCGTCGCCTTCCGGGCTCCTCCAGAGGGTGTCTATATCGACGACGGCGAGCGCACCGTCCCCCTCCTGGGACACTTCGATCTTCCTGGTCTGCCTCTCGTTGTGGATCAGCTCGTGCGTCTCGAACAGCTCGCGCCACAGGCTCCCCCACCTCTCGGGATCGTACCTCCCGAGCACGAGTCGCCACTCCATCGGGTCGTGGGACTGCGGGGTCTTCGGCCAGGGCCAGACCATATCAGGATGGAACACGCTCAAGAGCAGATCCACATCCTGGGTGTCCCATCCCCTCGTCTCCCTGTCGACGATCTCCTGTATCTCCGACCTCGTATCGCTCATACGCTCTCCTCTCTATTCACCGATAAGCCCGAACGCCGCATCGACGGCCTCCTGGGGCGACGACGCCACCGAGACGTGCTCTCCGAGATCCCAGCCTTCGAGCACGACCACGGGCCGCCCTACCTTCCTGGCGAGCCCGATCTCCGAGAGCGTCCCGTACTCGCCGCCGACGGCGATGACAACGTCCCCCGAACACACCACAGCCAGGTTGCGCGCCTGTCCGGCACCTGTCGCTACCGAGTACGCAAGGTACTCGTTCTGTCTGCGCCTGTCCTCGTCGGGCAGGATGCCTATGGACGTGCCACCGGTCTCACAGGCCCCGCGGGCTGCGGCCTCCATCACGCCGGAGAGCCCGCCACAGACGATGACTCCTCCCCTCTGTGCGACGAGCCGGCCCACCTCCCTCGCCTGCTCGTAAAGGTCTCCGGTCGCCGTACCGGAGCCGACGACGGCCACGTAGGTCGTGCCTCTCATGGAATCCACCTAGACCAGCTGTCTTCGGGGGAGTCGAGCAGGAAACGCATGACGTCGAGTAGCATCCCGAGCGGACGCTCGGCCCAGGAGCGCCCCGGCTGGGGACCCCGTCGCAGCAGGTAGAGCGAGAGCTGGAGGTGGCGCCAGAGGATGCGTGCCTCCACGTCGTCGAGCGGAACGACAGCGCGATAGCCTTCGAGCATCGAGGGCACGACCCGTAAGGGTACCCCTGCGAAGTCCCACGCCGGATCTCCCCAGCCCGAACTTCCCCAGTCGAGCACGGCGAGGTACTCCATAGATCCTTCGCGAACCATGACGTTCGTCGCCTGGGAGTCACCGTGCAAAAAGTACCGCGGTACCGCTGCGAGCGCGGCAGGGGCCAGCCTTTCGAGCCAGTCGTCCAGCCACCGCGCTTCCGTGGCCGTGAAGTAGCCTTCCTCCGCCAGCTCATCGGTCCAAGAGCGTGGGTCTGGTATCTCGTCCGTTTCCAGACCGGCGGCCGGTCCGTCTTCGGCGACCCCGGAGTGCAGGAGCGCGAGGTCGTGGCCGAGCTCTCTCCATACTTCGGGGGACTCTGAGGGGTCCAGCGGGAGGAGGCCAAGCGTCGCGCCGCGAACGCGCTCGTAGAGCGTGTAAGGGACGGGGAGGAGATTCAGTGACGCATCGAAGGCTATTATCCGGGGCGTCCTCACCCCCGCCTTCCTGGCAACGGGTACGGCGACGGACTCCTTGTGCGCGTCGGCGGCGGAGATCGGGTGGTCTCGGGGGACGCGCAGGACGAAGTCCTCCCCGAGGACGTAGATCAAATTGAAGATACCAACCTGGGGTAAGAGCGAGAAGTCGTCGGTACCGAGCCCGTGCCTGCGGGAGATTTCGTGCAAGGTCTCGGTCTTCACCTCGGGGAAGTCAGGTAAAGATAGAGGAGACAATACAGTCTCTATAACGTGGGGTAGCGGCTCGTCTGTCCGAGCAGGTACCTGAGGAAGCTCACCGCCCCTTCCTTGCTCAGGGGCTCGTTCCAGTTGCCGCACTTGGGGGACTGTATGCACGCGGGGCATCCCCTCTCGCACGGGCAACGAACTATGACACCTAGAGTGTCGCGGGCGAGCGACTCGAAGGCGTCGTAGCCGCGCTTGGAGATACCGACGCCGCCGGGATAGCCGTCGTAGACGAAGACCGTTGGAAGGCCGCTCTGGCGATGTACGGGCGTCGAGAGGCCGCCTATGTCAGCGCGATCGCACATCGCGAAGAGGGGGAGAAGCCCGATCATGCCGTGCTCCCCAGCGTGCAAAGCTCCCCCGAAGCTCTCGAAGCTGGGCCTCGCCTCCCTCGGCAGCGGGGGCAGCGTGACCCAGAGCGCCTGCGTGTCGAGCCTCACGTCGGGGAGATCTAGAGGATACACCCCGACCTCCCTGTCGTCGGCGACCCTGACCTTCTTGAAGTATGTGACCGAGTCCGTAGTCCTCACCCTGCCCCAGTGCAGGGCGGCCCCGTTCGCGAGCTCCCGCGTCTCGATCTCCTCTACTACCTCCACGTCGGTCTCGACGCGCGGCCTCGTGTAGTAGCGGTTCGGGACACGACGGGCGACGGCCCTGTGGGCCGCGAGGTCGAGCTCCTCGACCTCGTACGCAGTCCCGCGGTGGAGGTAGGTCGCCCCAGGGTGCAGCTCGCTCGGGGCGCGGGTCGCCTCTGCGGTCCCGATGAGCTCCCCGTCGCTATCCGCTATAAGCACCGTCTCCGACGACGCCGACCGCAACGAGAGGTTGCGCGCCGGGTTATCCGCGCCGACGTACACCAGCCTGCCCCCGCTCGAAGCCAGCGCCCTGGCCTCCATCATCGCCTTGGCCACGCTCCTGTAAGCGGGCCCGAAGTACTCCTCGTCCTCGGCGTCGAGGGGGGCCTCGTTGGCAGCGGCGAGGAGGTGTGGTCCCAGAATATAAGGGTTCTCCATAGTCACCCTGGCTGCCTCCACCCTCCTTCCGAGGACCCTCGGCGGGTTCTCGAAGAGGAACTGGTCGAGTGAGTCGCGGCCTGCGATGTAGACGGCGAGGGCAGGGTCCTTGCCGCGGCCCGCGCGGCCCCACTGCTGCCAGATGGAGGCAACGCTGCCAGGGTATCCGCAGCAGACCACGGCGTCCAGAGAGCCAACGTCCACCCCGAGCTCAAGAGCGTTCGTCGAGACGACGCCGAGGAGATCGCCGCGGAAGAGGCGGCCTTCGATCTCTCGTCTCTCCCTCGGCGTGTAGCCCGCGCGGTAAGGGGAGATCCTGCGCGCCCCGTCGGGCCCGAGCCTGTCTGCGGCGTAGCGGTAGATGAGCTCGGCCGCCTTCCTCGTCTTGGCGAACGCTATGGTTCTCACGCCCTGCGAGACGAGGTTGGCGAAGACGAGGGCGCCTTCTGTCAGGAGACTACGCCTCTCCCCCTTCTCCTTGTCGAGCAATGGAGGGTTGCGGAAGATGACGCGCCGCGGGCCGGAGGACGCACCGTCGTTGTCAACGAGGGCGAAAGGGAGCCCCGTGAGGCTCTCGGCGAGTTCCTGCGGGTTGGCTATCGTGGCGCTCGTGAGGACGAACTGCGGGTCGCCGCCGTGCAGCCTCGCCACCCGCCTGAGCCGGCGCAGTACCGCGGCGACGTGCGAACCGAAGACGCCGCGCAGGACGTGCGCCTCGTCGACGGCCACTATTCGCAGCTTGCGCAAAAAATCGGCCCAGGCGTCGTGGTTGGGCAGGATGCCGATGTTCAGCATGTCGGGGTTCGTGAGCAGTATATTCACCCTTCGCCTGATGTCGGCGCGCAGGGCGTGCGGCGTGTCGCCGTCGTAGGTCGCAGCGTGGACGCCGCGCAGCTTGAAGGCGTTTATCTTGCCCAGCTGGTCCTGGGCTAGGGCCTTCGTCGGGTAGAGGAAGATCGCACGCCTCGTAGCCCTGTCGAGGGCGTTCTGGAAGGCCGGTATCTTGTAGCACAGCGACTTCCCGCTCGCGGTCGCCGTCGCAACGACGACGTTCTCCCCGGCCTGCACCCGCTCGTACGCCTCCAACTGGTGCGAGTACAACCGGGAGGCGCCCATCCTGTCGAGGGCCTCTGAGAGCTCGGGGTGGAGATCGGGGAGCTTCACGAGGGTCGCCTCGCGCGGCGGGAGGCTCGCGACGGTATCCCCGAGGGAATCGACCGCGCGGCGGCTCATCCCGGCCAGGGGCTTTGGCCCGGTAGTCTTCGTCTTAGAGCTCACGCCTTCCTGCGAAGGCACGCCCGAGGGTAACCTCGTCGGCGTACTCGAGGTCCCCGCCGACGGGGAGCCCGCTCGCGAGCGCCGTAACCCGCACGGGGAGGTCCTTCACCTCCTGCGCGATAAACAGCGCCGTCGCCTCGCCCGTCGTGTTCGGGTTCGTTGCGATGACGAGCTCGCCCGTACCTTCGTTGCGGACGCGCTCGATCAGCTCCGCTATCCGCAGGTCTTCCGGCTCGATGCCGTCGAGCGGCGAAAGGGCGCCGCCGAGGACGTGATAGAGGCCGCGGTACTCGTTCGTCCGTTCTATCGGGCCGATATCGTAGGGGTCTTCCACGACGCAGATCACGGAGCGGTCGCGCCGGGCGTCGCGGCAGATCTCACACTCATCAGCCTCGGTCAGGTTGAAGCAGCGCCTGCACGGTTTGATCTTCTCCTTGACCTCCTTGAGCGCCTCGGCGAGCCCAATAGCGTCTTCTTTCTTGCCCCTGATGACGTGGAAGGCGATGCGCTGGGCGCTCCTTGGGCCGATGGAGGGCAACTTGGAGAGCTCTGTTATGAGCCGTTCTACAGGCCTTGCGTAGGTCGCCAAAGAACCCCTAAAGCCCCGGCATGTTCAGGCCGAGGTCCCCCAGACCGCCGGTGATACCGCCCAGCTTCTTGTTGGCCAGCTCCTGCGCACTCGTCATCGCCTCGTTGACCGCGGCGAGGACCATGTCCTGCAGCATCTCGACGTCCTCGGGATCTACGACCTCGGAGTCTATCTCGATGGAGACCAGCTCCATACCGCCGGTCATCGTCGCCTTCACGGCCCCACCACCGGCGCTCGCCGTAACCGTCTCCCTGGCGAGCTCCTCCTGGGCCTGCTGCATCTGCTGCTGCATCTGCTGAACCTGCTGCATCATCTTGTTTACGTTCCTACGGTTTCCCAACGAACTCTCCTGGATCTCTAGGTCTACCAGCCACGTCATTGTAAGCGATTCGTCCCCATGAGCCACTACCTTTAGCTCCACACCATAGTAGAGTCGCCTGCGGTCATTCGCGTTGTCTGTCCAGGGCTCTCTGGAGCTCAGAGATCCGGTGAGACATCTCATCGAGCTTCCGCATCACATCGGTCTCGCCCGGGGTGGGTTCTGAGGCTGCGTCTTCACCGCTGCCGTGGAGAAAATGCTGGGCCAGGGCGCCGGTCAACAGCGCGACGAACCCGATACCCGTGGTCATCACGACGGTGGCGACTATGCGCCCCAGGGCCGTCGTGGGGTAGATGTCGCCGTAGGCCACGGTCGTCACGGTCTCAGCGGCCCACCACAGCCCGTCCCACGTGCTCAAGTGCTGGCCCGGCTCGACGGCGACGAAGATCACCCC
>CADDZK010000145.1 GCA_902812425.1 Actinomycetota bacterium | reverse complement strand
GCGGGGATGCGGGCCGTTTATGGGGCTGGGGCCCGGTTACTTCCGTGTGGCGGTACGCACGGAGGAGGAGAACGCACGGCTCGTCGCCGCGATCAGGGAGGAGCTGTAGCCGTCCGCGCGCTCATCCTCGGCGGCGCGCGCAGCGGGAAGAGTACCCTCGCCGAGCGTCTGGCGTACTCCCTCGGCGGGGAGCGCGTACTCTACGTGGCGACGGCCATAACCGGGGGAGACGAAGACCTGCGGCGGCGCGTCAGGCTCCACAGAGAGCGCCGCCCCGTCGGGTGGTGTACGCTCGAGGTCGGGGACCTCGACAGAGTGCTGCAGACGGCGGGGCGCTGGGACGCCGTCCTGTTCGACTCCCTCACGCTCTGGGTCTCGGTGCGGGAGGGGGATGTGCTCGCCGAGTTCGACAGCTTTCTCGCCGGTGCCGGGGCGCTCGCTATACCTTTCGTGCTGGTGAGCGACGAGGTGGGGCTCGGGGTTGTGCCAGAGAGCGAGACGGGGAGAAGGTTCAGGGACGTGCTCGGGCTCGTGAACCAGCGGGCAGCGGCGGCGGCCGAGGAGGTCCACCTCTGCGTCGCCGGGGTCGGGGTCAGGATCAAGTAGTTGAAGGCACTGCTCTCCTTTTTCACGGTTCTTCCCGTGCGCGGGGCCTCTCTGGAGGAGGCCGCGCGCGGGGTCAACCTGTTGCCGCTCGTCGGCCTAGTTACCGGGCTACCAGGGACGGCCCTGATCCTGTCTGGCTACTTCGTACCTCCCGGCGTCGCAGCCACCCTCGCGCTCGGGGCCGTCCTCCTCGCCGCCGGATTGCACCACGCAGACGGCGTCCTCGATGTCGGTGACGCGCTGATGGTCAGAGGGAGTCAGGAGAGACGCCGCGAGGTTCTCAAGGACACGTGCATCGGTATCGGCGGTATCGGCGCTCTCTTCCTCGTCTATGCTCCCACCGCGACCGCGCTCGCCGCGCTCTGCGCAGCCTCTCCCCGGCGCGCGGCGCTGACGCTCCTCGCTGGTGAGGTCGCAGCCCGGTCTGCGATGCTCCTCACACTGGCGTTCGGCAAGCCGGCAGACCCGCGCTCTTCCTCCGTTCCCTTCGTGCGGGCGCTCGCGGGAGCGCGGCGCAACGTCGGCCTCGCGCTGGCGTTGCTGGCGCCGCTGCCGTTCCTCCTGACGGTAGGCACGCTCGCTCCGCTTGCGGTCCTCGCGGTGCCCATGGTCGCCCTGATCTCCATACGCCTCTCAAGAGGAGCGTTCGGCGGGATCGGCGGCGACGTCGTCGGGGCTTGCGGAGAGGTGTGCCGTGCCGTGTTGCTCGTGGTGCTATCGGCGACGATATAGCCCCGACTCGCGTGAGTCGGGGCTGGCCGCTGACTGCTACGAAGTCAGGTCGTCGCCCGGCTGCATCACGTGAACATTTACGTCAGGTGCAATCTTGGCCAGATGCTCCTGGAACTGCTCCGGCGTACCGGTAAAGATCGGCATGACCTCCGGGCTGTAGTGCATCGGGACTACGTGGTTGACGCCGAGGAGCCTGACGGCGTGGGCGGCCTCGAGCGGACCCATCGTGAGCCGGTCGCCTATGGGCAGGAGCGCCAGGTCCGGATTGTAGAGTTCGCCGATCAGACGCATGTCGCCGAAGAGAGCGGTGTCCCCGGCGTGGTAGAGCTTGAACCCGCTCTCGAACTCCACCACGAACCCCAGCGGTTCGCCGCCGTAGATCAGGCTCCCGTCGTCCAGGGCGATAGACGAGCCGTGGAAGGCGTGGGTGGCGGTCACCTTCACGCCGCCTATCTGGGCGCTGCCGCCCTTCATGATCGGTGCGGCGTTCTCGACTCCCTGCCGCTGCAGGTAAGCCATGATCTCGAAGTTGGAGATCGTCGTCGCCCCCGTCTGCCCGGCCAGCGGCTCCACGTCGTCGAAGTGGTCGAAGTGACCGTGGGTGATCAGGATGGTGTCGAGTGCACCGACGTGCTTGAGCTCCTCGGGGGTCTGGGGGTTGTTCGTGAGGAAGGGATCTATAATTATCTGCTCGCCGCCCGCCGTCGTGAACCTGAAGGCCGCGTGCCCGAGGTAGGTGATCGTGGTTCCGCCTAGCATCTCTTCCACGGTTATCCTCCAAACGTTAGCCAACCTTGTGATCCGAGAGATGAACAGTCTAACGTATACCCACCTCGCAAACCGGAGAAACGGCCCGCGCCGCCGTATAATCGTGCGGGGGCCCGGCCGGAGGCTCTGTGTCGAGCGTACGAACTTCAGGGGGAAAGTATGAGATCTACCCTTATACTCGCGGTACTCGCGGGCGTGTGCGTGGCCGTCCAGACGAGCCTGACAGGCGCCGCCCAGAGAACCCTCGGACCCCTGGTTCTGGTCGCGATCTCGGGGCTCACGACAGGCGTCGTCGCGCTCGTGATCTCGCTCATCGTAGCCAGGCCCGAGTTTACGGGCCGCGCGGTCGGGTACGCCGTGACTTCGGGCATGCTCGGGGCCGTGATAGTAGGCTCCGTCTCCGTCGCGGCGGGCCAGGGCGGGGTGGCGCGCGCCCTCTCGCTCGTTATAGCCACGCAGCTGATCGTTGGCCTCCTGCTCGACGCCCTTGGTGTCTTCGGCGCGGGGGCCGACTTCAGTATCCCGAAGGTGCTGGGAGTGCTCCTGATCATCGCCGGAGGCGCCCTCGTGGTCAGCTTCTAGGTCTTCGGGTGAAGAGTCCCCGCTACCGGATAAGATACCTTCAGGGAACGTCGACCGTTTGAGAGTTGGAGGATAAAGTGGGTTATCTGCCCATAGAAGACCACGGGATCATCGGTAACCTCCACACGGCGGCGCTCGTCGGCACCGACGGCACGATAGACTGGATGTGCCTCCCCGCCTTCGACTCGCCGAGCGTCTTCTGCTCGATCCTCGACGACGAGAAGGGTGGACATTTCGCGTTGCGCCCCGTGGAGTACGCGCGGAGCCAGCAGCTCTATCTGCCTGACACCAACGTCCTTCTGACCCGCTTTTTCTCGCCGACGGGACTGGCCGAGACCCTGGACTTCATGCCGATCGTAACGCACCCTGGCGAGCGTCACAGGCTCGTCCGAAACGTAAGGGTCATCCGCGGGAAGATGGACTTCCGCATCGAGTGCCTGCCCGCCTTCGACTACGCCCGCCGTGACCATTCCGTCTCTATCGAGAAGTCTGGGGCTATCTTCTCGTCGGGGGATATCTGTCTGGGGCTGGCGACCAACGTGCGGCTTCAGAAGAACGAGCGGGAGGCAGCCGGGGCTACCTTCACGCTGCGGGAGGGAGAGAGAGCCACGTTCGTCCTCGCACATCTCGAAGAGGGCGAAGGACCAGGGGAGATACTCTCCGACGTCGACTTCGACGAGTTGTTGCATAGTACGTTACGTTACTGGCGGCGCTGGCTCTCCCAGAGCACCTACCACGGACGCTGGAGGGAGATGGTTCACCGTTCCGCCCTCGTCCTCAAGCTGATGGTCTACGACCCGACCGGGGCCCTCGTCGCCTCCCCCACGATGGGTTTGCCCGAGAGGATCGGGGGCGCACGCAACTGGGATTACCGCTACACCTGGCTCAGGGACGCCGCGCTCGCTCTCTACGCCCTGATCTACGTCGGCTTCGAGGACGAGGCGCGCAACTTTATGGGCTGGCTGAAGGACCGCTGCCAGGAGGACGAGGACGGTCTCCTGCAACCGCTCTACGGCATAGACGGGCGCACGGACATAACGGAGAAGGAGCTCACACACCTCTCCGGCTACATGAACTCCTCTCCTGTGAGGCTGGGTAATGGCGCGTATACCCAGAGGCAACTAGACCTCTACGGGGCGGTCCTCGATGCGGCCTACCTCTACAACAAGCACGGCGCCCCACTCGACTACGACCTCTGGAAGAACCTGAGGAAGATCCTCGACTGGCTCAGCGAGAACTGGAGGGAGCCCGACGAGGGGATCTGGGAGGTGCGCGGAGGTAGGCGCCAGTTCGTCTCATCGAAGCTCCTCAGCTGGGTAGCCCTCGAGCGGGCCGGCAGGATCGCCCGCCAGCGCGGACTCCCCGCCGGGGACGGACGCTGGATGGCCGAGCGCGACGCGATCTACGAGGAGATCATGGAGAAGGGCTGGAATCCCCAGAAGAACAGCTTCGTCCAGTATTACGGTTCGGACGCCCTCGACGCCTCGTTGCTCATGATGCCGCTGGTCAAGTTCGTCGGTCCCACAGATCCGCGTTGGATCGCCACCCTCGACCGTATCCAGCAGGAGCTGACCTACGATACCCTCGTGGACCGCTACAAGGTGGAGAACGCGGCCCCCGACGGCCTGGAAGGGCCGGAAGGCAGCTTTAGCCTGTGCTCCTTCTGGCTCGTAGAATGCCTGACGCAGGCAGGACGCCTCGGAGAGGCCCGTCTCGCGCTTGAGAAGATGTTCTCATACGCCAACCACCTCGGGCTGTACGCGGAGGAGGTTGGGCACTCTGGCGAGGCCCTGGGGAACTTCCCCCAGGCCTTCACCCACCTCGCGCTCATCAGCGCCGCCGTCCACCTCGACCGCGCCCTGGGAGCACACTGAACGCCATGCAAACCCCCCTCTTCGAGGCCGTCCCGAACTTCAGCGAGGGGAGGGACCACGAGAAGATCTCACGCATCACCGGGGCCGTCCGCGCCGTACCCGGCGTCCGCATCCTCGACCTCCACTCGGACCCCGACCACAACAGGAGCGTCCTGACCTTTGCAGGCGAAGAAGACGCCGTGCTCTCTGGGGCCGTCGCCCTGGCGAAGGTCTGCGCCGCCGAGCTCGACCTGACGACCCAATCAGGAGAGCACCCGAGGATGGGCGTGCTGGACGTGCTCCCCTTCGTCCCGCTCGAAGGCGCCACGATGGACGACGCCATCAGGCTTGCCCACAGAGCCGGCGAGAGTCTGGGCTACCTGGGATTACCCGTCTTCTTCTACGGGGCCGCCGCGACCGAAGCGCACCGCCGCGCCCTCCCCGCCGTCCGCCGTGGCGGCTACGAGGGCGTCGCATCCCGCCTCGAGGACCCCGCCTGGAAACCTGACTATGGCCCGACCGCGCTGGACCCCCGAAGAGGAGCCGTCGCCGTCGGCGCCCGCCCTTTCCTCGTCGCTTTCAACGCTTACCTCGACACCGACGACGTCGAGGTCGCGCGGACCGTGGCCAGGCAGGTCAGGGAGAGCGGCGGTGGCCTCAAGGCCCTGCGGGCGCTCGGCTTCAGCGTAGGCGGGAAGGCCCAGGTCTCGATGAACCTCACCGACCTCGAAGAGACCCCGATCCCCGTAGCCCTCGAAGCCGTTCGCTCGGCGGCGGCCGAACTCGGCGCCTCGGTGGACTCAACCGAGCTTGTCGGCCTGGCGCCGCTGGAGGCGATCCTGCAGACGGCCCGACACTATCTGAAACTTCGGGAGCTGGATGCGGAGCACGTACTGGAGATGAGGCTGTATGGCGCGTCCGATTCTTGAAACACGACGCGTGGTGCCCCACGCGTGAAGATCTACTTCGCAGGACCGCTGTTCTCAGAGGCGGAGAGGCGCTTCAACCTCGAACTGACCGCGAGACTCGAGGACCTTGGCTTCCACGTCTTCCTCAGCGCGACGGCGTAGAGCGCGAGAAGCCGCCCTACGACGCGATGACGCCCGAGGAGCGGCGCCGCCACACGTTCTACCTCGACAAGACTCAGATACTGAACTCCGAAGTGTTCCTGTTCGTGCTCGACGGACGCGTCCCCGACGAGGGAGCGTGCGTGGAGCTCGGCATCGCCTTCTGCGAGAAGGAACTCCGAAACAGCGAAAAACTCCTCGTAGGGCTCCACACGGATAGCCGCGCGGCCTTCGTTGGCTCCAGGCTGAACCCGATGGTGCTCGTCTCGCTAGACTGCGTAGCAGAAGATGAGGAGACTCTCCTGCACGTGCTCGGTGAGCACAGGGCCATAGTCGAGAGCGGCACGAAATGATGCTCGGACCGGCCGCACGCCGGCGCTATCGTATAGAGTAGCCCTGGGATGTTCGAGCCAGCCTGAGGAGGAGATAAACGTGCGTAGCCTTGAGTTCTGGTTCGAGTTCGCGAGCACGTACTCTTACCTCTCCGCCGCCAGGATCGAAGACGTAGCCGCGGGCGTGCCCGTTCGTTGGGAGCCGTTCCTCTTAGGGCCCATCTTCGCGGAGCAGGGCTGGAACGACTCTCCCTTCAACATCTACCCTGCGAAGGGACGCTACATGTGGCGGGACATGGAGCGCCTGTGCGCAGATCAGAAAATACCGTTCGCGAAGGCTTCGCGCTTCCCGCGCAGCGGCGTGGTCGCAGCCAGGGTCACTTGCCTCGCACGTGCGACCTCAGAGCCCTGGCTCCCCGACTTCGTGCGGGCCGTCTTCCGGGCCAACTTCGCCGAGGACCGCGAGATCGGCGACCCCGACGTGATCCGCTCGATACTCGATTCGCTCGGGTTGCCCGGTGCGCGGATCGTCGAGCAAGCCAGCGCCCCGGACAACAAGCAACGTCTGCGCGAACAGACACAGCGGGCCGCGGAACGCGGGGTCTTCGGGGCCCCGAGCTTCGTGGTCGGCGGTGAGCTCTTCTGGGGTAACGACCGCCTGGAGGAAGCCCTGGCGTGGGCAAGGTCAGGACCGTAGAAGGCACCGGCGAAGGCTGGACACTCACATGCAGTTTATGAGGAAATAGGCGCATTACCCTGACTTCGAGCAGGCGTGAAAAAGAAAGGAACGAAGGAATGAGCGGACGTGAGATCACGGTAGCGGCGATCCAGATGTCTTCGACCCCGAACAAGGACGAGAACCAGGCGACGGCGGAACGCCTGATCCGTTCCGCATCCTCTTCAGGCGCCGAACTCGTGGCGCTCCCCGAACTGTGGAGCTGCCACGGCCTCGAGAAGGTCTATCGCGAGAACGCAGAGCCAATACCGGGCCCGACGACACAGTTCCTGGGCGCCCTCGCGCGAGAGCTCGGGGTATACGTGCTGGGAGGCTCGATCCTCGAAGGAGACCCCACCTCCAAAAAGTTGCATAATACATCGACGTTCTTCGGGCCTGACGGCGAGATGTCGGCTGTGTACCGCAAGATCCACCTCTTCGACGTGAAGGCCCCTGACCGCGAATACCTGGAGAGCGAGACCATCGCCCAGGGGACAGAGATAGTTACGGCGAAGGCGGGCGGTGCTGTGCTCGGGCTCTCGGTCTGCTACGACGTGCGCTTCCCCGAGCTCTACCGGCTGCTGGCGCTGCGCGGCGCTGAGGTCCTCGCCGTCCCTGCTGCCTTCACGCTCCAGACTGGCAAGGATCACTGGGAGCTTCTGCTAAGGGCGCGGGCGGTCGAGAACCAGGCCTTCGTCATCGCGCCAGCCCAGTGGGGCAGGAAGGCGGACGGCAGGTGGACCTACGGGCGGTCCATGATAGTGGACCCGTGGGGCACGGTCCTCGCACAGTGCCCGGATCGCGACGGCTACGCGCTCGCCACCCTGGACCTCGACTACCTCGATCGCTTCCGCGAGGAGTTCCCGGCCCTGAAGAACCGCCGCCCTGAGGCTTACGACTGGGAAGTATAGACAGGTGGACGTCGAGATCCGGGACGCCGCGGCCGGTGACGCCGCGGCTATAGCCGACCTCTTCCATCACACGATCCTGAACGTGAACATCGCGGACTACTCCAGGGCCCAGGTCGAAGCGTGGGCCCGCCCTGGGCCCGAACCCGACCGGTGGGAGGGACGCATCGCCGCCGGGGAGAATGTCAGGCAGACGTTCGTCGCCGTTCGGGGCGAGCGAGTGCTCGGCTTCGCCGAGTTCGAGGGCGACGGTCACATCGACACCCTTTACGTGCACCACGAGTTTCAGGACTGCGGAATCGCATCGAGGCTACTGGAGAGGATCGAAGCCGAGGCGCGGCGTCTGGGGCTCACGCGTCTTTACACCGAAGCGAGCATCACCGCAGAACCGTTCTTCCGAAAGAGAGGTTTTTCGGTCGTGACGCCGCAGCTCGTAGAGACCCATGGCCAGACTTTTCGGAACTACAGGATGGAGAAGAGGCGTGCATGATCCCCTTCTATCAGACGCCCCAGGTGAAGGCGTGAGGCTAGCTGAAGATCATGCCCAGGATCGCCAGCACACCGACGGAGACGGCTACGGGAGCTGCGGCAGAACGCAGGATCTCACCTTCCCTCCCGAGCAGACCCGTGGCCGTGGCGGCGAGCACCACGCGCTGCGGGGCGAGCATGCTGGCGTGACTCCCGGCCACGTTCTGCACCGCCGCCGTGAGCCCTGCCGAGACGTCGAGCCCCCGAGCCGCCTGGACCTGGAGCGGCATGAACAACGCGTTCGAGGCCGCGTTGGATCCTGTGAGTGCGCCTCCCAGCGCCGCGAGCACGGGCGAGACCGCGGGGAAGAGGCCACCCAGGCCTTCGGCTCCTCCCGCCAGGAGCCCGGCGGCTCCGCTCCCCGCCACGACCTCTCCCGCGAGAACGAACGTCACGACGGCACCCGCCGTCGGTAGCCACTGCATCGCGGTTCGCCGCGTCGCCGCACCTACCCCTTCCCCGCCAAGTCTCAGTAACAACGCCGCGAACACCGCCGACACGAGCAGGGGGAGACCGGGACCGTCGAAGACCGGACCGAGCCTCCCGACGACACCCCGCAGCGCCCCGATACCGTTCACCGCGGCGAGCAGCGCGAGCAGGAACCCGTAGGGCAGCAGTGCCCGCACGGGAACCCCGGCGAGCCGGTGCCGCCTTCGCGCCAGGAAGACGGCACTCGCCGCGAGCCCACCGACCGCGCCCGAGAGCTCGGGCACCAGATACAGGCTCGTCACAAGCGTACCCGCGCCAGCGACGAGGCCGAGCAAGACCGCCTCGATTCCGCCTCGCCTCGCGCCGGCCCACCCGCCGGCGAGGGCGACGGCTGAGAGGCCGTATACGGGGAAGAGGGGGAGGCTCAGGAGGGCGCTAGCGTCGGAGAGGGTGCCGAATCCCATCCCCGCGAGGTGGGCCCCGATGACGGTTCCGACCCCGAGGGCGCCCCACGGCACCGCACACTGGCCCCAGCTCGCCAGCACCGCAGCCCTGAGCGGCGTGAACCCCGCGGCGAGCAGAATAGGGGCGCTTATGACCACGGCCACCCCGAAGCCCGTCACGGACTCGAAGAAAGGCGCCACCCCGACCACGACCCCGGCCGCGAGCATCACGGGGTCGGGCTCCAGCCTCCCGAGAAACCGCGACACAGCCTCGACCGCCCCACCGGTCGAGAGCAGGT
>CADDZK010000144.1 GCA_902812425.1 Actinomycetota bacterium | reverse complement strand
ATCCTGCCCCGCCACCGGGAGCTCGGTCTCGGCCCGCTCGTAGTGCGGCTTGAGGTCCCAGTAGGAGATCGGCCAGTCCGCGCCCACGCCGTCACGCCTGTACGTCTCAAAGTCCGAGGGGTGGAAGCGCGGGGTGTAGCCGGCGTAGTGGACCATCGAGCCGCCTACACCCCTGCCCGAGTTGTTCTTGCCCATCTCGACCGAATCTTCGCCGCCGACGATACGCTTCTGGTTCCAGTAGATGTGAGATGAGCCCTTCTCGTCACTTACCCAATCCTTGTCTGGGTCCCAGAAGGGGCCGGCGTCGAGGACGACGATCCGCCAGCCCTTGCGGGCGAGGCGCTGGGCGAGCGTGCCGCCGCCGGCGCCACAGCCGACGATAACCATGTCTACCATTTCTTCATCGCGGTAGCGGCGCATCTTTTCGACACCGGGGACACCCCGCTTATGAACGTCGAGCAAGTAGCGTGAGTCATTGTCCTTCGGGCCGACCGCTCCCTTGAGAAGACGCCTCAGGTCCATCTGGCTGCGCCCGGCGGACCTATCCCTCGCGCGGGTCGCTTCCGCGATATCTGCTGCGCGCCGGGCGTCGTCCCTATACTCTTCCCAGTCGGCGGGAACCTCGTCGTTTTCGCCTGCGCCGTCTCCCGAGATCCCCAGGTAAGGGACGGGGTCCACATCAGCAGCAGGCTCCCCTTCCCACGGCTCTTTCTGGCCTACTTGAAGGCGCATGAAGCCGCGCGGGTAGGCGGGACCGCCGTATCCGATCTCGTTCCACGCCCAGGGGTGGCCGTAGAAGGCCGCGAGCACAGAGCGCATCACCACGCTCCACCCCTTGGGTATCCGATCCCACACGCCGCCAGAGAGTTCACCCCTGGAGAAGGCGGCGCAGATCTCTCCCCTTACCTCCTCGGGGGAGGTATGGAAGGGGGAGCCGCTGCGCCCCATCGCCTCTTCGTCGAGGCCCCGCGCCACAAGCCGCCAAGTCTCCCGATCGTCTGGCATCTCGGCGTACTGGTAGCCGTCGAGGCCCTTGTCGTCCGCCTCATACATCTTCTCGTCCACGAAGTTGAGGACGGGGATCTTAGGCTCCCCATCCTGCGCCGTCACGACGTCGCAGAACGCGGATAGCGTCTCAACCTCCGCCTGGGTGAAGAACCGTATTGGCGGCGGATTATCTACCCGGTCCATGATCACCTTGCGGGTGAGCTCATCCCAGTGATCTCTCTGTTCCAGCACGTCGTAGTCCGGGTAACGCCCGTGCATCTGGGGCGTGATGCCACGGCGCTGGCGGGGCAGGTGGTAAGGATCGGCCGGCCGACCATCCCTGCGTCGCTTGGGCAGGTGATCACTGTTTCTGAAGCTGTAGGCCATCGCTCTACTTCTCCCGCCTCAGCAGCGCCGCTAGCAGACCCATGCCGCCGACCATGGCGAAGAGCAGTGGGGCGATAAAGGGAGGGCCCATGACGATGTTGTAGGTCGCCTCATGCCACCCGCCGGGCCTGCGGTGGATGCCGCGGACGTGGAGGATGAGGCCGACAAGACCGGTTACCGTGTAGATCGCCGCGGTGATCGGCAGCGCCGTCTTGGCGACGCGCTTGGAGTACACCCCGGCTATCCCCGAGGCCACGATAGGCGGGGTCACCACGATCGGGCTCCACATCATCTTGTCTCCGAACGACCCTCTGTAGTGTTCGTAGTAGGTCTCGGCGCTCACGAGGATGGCGCTGAAGGCGGTGAGACCAGAGAGCATCCGCTCGAAGCGGCCATGCTCGATGTTGCGCACCAAGTGGTCGATGAAGTGTTCGGCGCGCCCCGAAAGGACTCGATCTAGCCTGTTCTCGCTGCGGTACGGCAACAACTTCGCCAGGGACTTCACGGGTTCCTCCTTCACTCTAGACAGCGTAACGTTCGGCGTCGGATCTCTTAAACTTGAGTCCCAAACCCGGCCGCGAAGTATCCGGAATAAGGACGCCGCCTTCCGGGTCGAGCACCCCATCGAAGAATATGTGCTCGCTTCGCTCGACGGCAGCCTCCACAGCTTTTGTCGCGGTGACCATCAGCGCTCCCGGTGTGGCAGAAGCTCGTCGGTCACACCCTTGATGGACTGCTTCACGATGCCGGTGGTGTCGGGGTCGCGCTTGGCGATCGCCGATATCATGGCCTTCGCCTGCTTCAGGGTTATGTGCGGCGGCTGCGGCGGAACGTCGGGATCCGTCATGGTCTCCAGCACCGCCGGCCTGTCGGCACCTAGCACCTCTTCCCAAGCAGAAGCCACGTCGTCGGGATCGTCGATCTCTGAGACGCTCCAGCAGGAAGTCCGCGACCGTCTTGCTCATGAATGATCCTCCCTACTCATTGCTCGCGTACGCTACGGTGCTAAGGAGCGCGTTCTCGGACTGCCGGGAATCCAGCCTCGTGTGCTGCACCACTATGGGCACGTCTGACTCGATGACGCTGGCGTAGTCGGTATCCTCGGGTATCGGCTCGGGATCCTTTAGCTCGTTGAAACGTTGGTGCAGTGTACACCGCGCCGGCATGGTAATCCGGTAAGGTCCGAGTGGCTCCTTATCCGAAAAGTAGACCGGTATCTGGACGTGCGCCTCCTGATCCGAAGTGCTGAGGATGCAGGCGGTCTCGTGGCTGGTGAACTGCGGCTTGGGGCCGTTGCTCCAGGAGGGGATGTAGCCCTCCGCTATCGCCCAACGCGTGCGCCCTATAGGATTTTCCATACTTACTTTCCTCCTATCGCTGCATTTCGCGCATCTCACCCTCGTCTCCGCTCGCTTCCGTCTGACGTGGCTTGAGTTATCTCCCCGCGGATAACCAAAACGGGGCAATGGGCGGTACGAACGATGGCATCGGAGACGCGTCCAAGGGTAGCCCGGTACGTGACGGTGGCGACCGCGCGTATCACCGCGCGGGGACCTCCGCTACCAACAACCACGAGATCCACATGGAGATCTGCGGCGAGGGCGACGATCTCGGGGGCCGGGCGTCCCTCCTTGAGATGGGCTACGGTCACGGTCCTCCCGGCGCCCCGTATCTCTTCCACCTGCCGCTCGAGCAGCTTCCTGGCTTGCTGCTCGGCGTAATTGGCGGGTCGCTGGGAAGATAGGCGGGACGTCCCACCGCAGCCCAGGAGGGAGCTGTCGCGGACGTGTGCCAGACGTGGACGACGTGCAGCTCGGCGCCCCCCGGTCGGCGAGTGCCGCCGCAGCGTAAGCCGCCTCTACAGAATCTCCGGTTCCCTCGGTGGCGAGCAGAACCTTTTTAGGGTAATCGATCATACGTTAGCCCTCCTTCGTGTTATGTAGAGGAGGCTCCGGTCTCCTGCTGTATAGCCGTGAGGGGCGTTGCCACGCTCTCCAGAGAGCGCTGCTCCGCCCTGACGCCGAAGATTAGCTCTGCAATAGCCGCCACGATCATGAGGGCTGCCGCAATGCCGAACCCGATCAACAGGTCGGACTTGGCGCCTGTGCCTATTAACTGGCCGAACCTGGCGGGAACCTTGCTCTCGACCGACTGGTTTGTTGCGCTTGCGTTGCTCAACCTGATCTCCCTTCTTAAGTATCTCCTACCGCGTACACCGAGCCTCTAGCCAGGGCCCTGCTCTCATGCGCGGTGACGCACCACCCCTTCGCCCGTTCTCGCATATAGGCACAGAGACCTCTTTGTTCAGAAGTGGCTCTGGTCGAGGAAAAGTCCGTGTTGCAACCTCTTGATCAAGTTACTCAGCTACCCTTCGCTCAATGTAGTATGGTCGTGCTTAATTTCCGTAAAGGTCGTGCAAGCTTTCCATTAGCGATCCGCATGTGGCCCGAAACGCGTAGAGCACTCGTCGAAAGCGCAGTCGGCCTACCGCGGGCCGACCCGGGCATCCGCAGTGGGTGGGGCGAAGCTGGCACATGGCCGAATTTTGACGCCCGCCGCTCGCCTGCTATACACCGGGCTCACCTCGGAGCAGTTCCGGGCACTCTACGAGATGGGGCTGTCGACCGACTTCTTCGCAGCTTATGACACCGCGGTCCAGGTCGTCATCGCGCCGATGTTCATGGCGACCCCGGTCGTGGTCTTCTGGAAACGCTCGGAAGATCCCATAGCGTTGTTCGGTTCGTTCACCCTTCTGCTCTTCGACGGGGCGACCTTCACTAGCGAACTACTGTTCAAGCTGCGCTTAGAGGCAGCTTCATTGCCTATCTCCGAATTGCCTAGGTGGAGTAGACTGACCGAGCTTTCTGACAGTAACCGTAACAGTAACCTGAGCGAACGTCTGGGAACATCCAGAAACACAGAACAAGTAAGCATGGCTTCTCTAAGCGGTTTTTGAAATCTCTGGAAACAGCGGTGAAAGCATGAGAGCGCACTCGTAATGAGCAGGTCAGCGGTTCGAGTCCGCTCGTCGGCTCTCACTTTTGCCTATAGATAAGCCAATTCGACGAAATACCTCGTGGACTCAGGCGCTTGAATTGGGCGCTGTACACCAGCCGGTACACCAACCCGGGTGACGGCTCTGCGCAGCGGTTGTTGCCCCGTAAGTCCCCGCGCATAGTATCGGTGGCGCAGGCGAGTGCCGTAAGACGAGAAGACGTTCGCCTTCGGCTCCGCCCCGCTGGTATACGGGCAAGATGATGATTGCGATAGCTATGATGTCCGGCGGCAAGCTAGATCTTTACAACGATTTATGGACCCCTGACCTTATTCAACCAAGTGCGTGGAAGGGGTCCTCTGCGAACTTCGTCTTAACGGAGTTCTCGGAAATCTACACTCGGCACAGTGCCGGAAATCGATCATGTTCTTAATCATCTGGGTAATTGTCCGAGCGTTTATACGATTTGTCGGTGGACAGGATTTGGGACCACACCCATGATGGAGGATAGGAACTACAGGACGAGTCCCCCGCAGGGTAGGGGTCACAGAAAGGAGGACAACGACATGTCGGCAGAGGAGAGCAGGGCCACCATGCGCAGATACTTCGGTGCCTTCGAGCAAGGCGACAACGACCTTCTCGATGAGTTACTCGCGCCCGAGTACGTCAACCACAGCCCCGCCACCCCCGACCTGCCTACCGGCCCGGAGGGGGTCAAAGGGGTCGTGGCCATGTTCCGGAGTGGCATACCCGATCTCAGGGTCCTCGTCGAGGACATGATCGCCGAGGGCGATAAGGTAGCGACTCGCTACACCCTAGAAGGCACCCACGGGGGCGAACTCTTTGGCGTAGCGCCCACTGGGCAGCATCTAAGTATCAAGAGCATTTCGATAGAGAGGGTGTCGGACGGCAAGATTCGGGAGCACTGGCGCATCACCGACAGCCTGGAGATGATGCAGCAGATAGGCCTCGTTACCGAGCCGGGGCAAGAAAAAGTGCAGGCTACTAGTCGCTAGAGAGACGCCTGTCGATCGGCGAGAACTGGGCGGGCCGGGGCTTTAGCAGCCTCGGCCCTTCTTAGTGCCCTTATTCACCCTACTGTGTGGAAGGGGTCTCCTGCGAACTTCGCCTTCCGCTTTACGGAGTTCTAGGAAGTTCGCTCCCCGCAAGCAACCGCAAGCAACAGCAAAGATACGCCAGATGGGGGATGCGCCTAGTACCTTGTGCTTGATACAGTGATGTCGTTAGCTAGCCTGCAGGTCGGATCTCCCGCCCCACTACAGGAGGAGGGAGACCTACCTCCTCGCCCCGCTGGAAGGCGCTATGGAGGCCGTGCCGAACATGGTTGCGTATAGGAAAGGAGCGCTTATGAACGATGTTCTGAGAGAAGAACCAACACTTGACGTAGGCACCCTCCGCCAAGCGATCCAAGAGGAGTACGCCGAAGTCGCCAGCCATCCACACAAGGGCTTCCATTTCCACACCGGCCGCCCCCTGGCCCGCATGCTTGAATACCTTGACGAGTGGCTCGATGGCATCTCCGAACCCTCCATCGAGTCCTTCGCTGGCACCGGCAACCCCTTCAGCCTGGGCGAGCTGCGTCCTGGCGAGAGGGTGGTGGACGTGGGATGCGGCGCTGGGATCGACAGCTTGGTCGCGGCGAAGCAGGTTAGTCCTGAGGGCCGGGTAATAGGCGTGGACATGACCCCCTCCATGCTTGAGAAGGCCCGCCAGGCGGCCCAAGAGGCAGGCCTTAAGAACGTGGTGGAGTTCCGTGAGGGCTACGCTGAGGCGCTACCGGTGGATGATGGCTGGGCTGACGTGGTGATCTCAAACGGCGTGCTCAACCTCATGCCGGACAAGGACGCCGCGCTAGCAGAGATGTCGCGGGTGCTAAAGCCTAGGGGACGTCTGCAGATAGGGGACATCCTAGTGCAGAAGGCCGTGCCCGAAAGCGCTAAACGCAAGATAGACTTATGGACCGGGTGAATAGCCGGTGCTCTGCTGGAAGCAGAGCTAGAGGCTACGGTCGTAGCCGCCGGTTTTGTGGGGTTTGAGATCACCTGGCGCAAGGATGTGTTCAGCGATGCGCCCCAGGCGGGTAGCGCTGAGAAGTTCGGCACTTTGGGCATCAACTTCCGAGCTAGGAAGGCGGCCAACGAGGAAGAGTGGGGCGCGGCTATGGCGGCATTGAGCTGCGAGGTGCCTGCCCAGCAGTCCGCCGAAGCTCCCACTGAGAAGCAATAAGGGAAGTTAAAGAGCAGGTCGGGGCCGCCAAGCCCCGACCCTCGCTCTTGCCCTTGTTCGTCGGATGGCGTGGAAGGTGTCTTCTGCGAAGTTAAAAGCGATGAGGACGATTAGAGTGGAGGCTCGTGCTCAGGGCCCTCAAAGGCTCTCTCTACAGTCTCCAAAGTACGCTTAATAACCTTACGAAGCCACTCGAAAGCCCGCAGTCACCGCGACTGAGAGCCTCCTTGGAGGAGACGAAGAGCGATAAGCTTAATGCTCTACTACTCTGTAGGAGTTGGTGGCCAGAAGTTCGCCGATCCGCTGGTCGCTGACTTCCTCTTCAGGGTGGGCCTGCTCGATGTGGATCTGCAGCTGATCGAAAAGCTCCTCATCATCTACGCCTTCTATATGGCACTTACAATAGGTGCAGTCCACCGCTTTCACCTCATCCTCTTTGTGAAGTGGGAAATAGAGGCTTGATCTGCGTTTGGCTATAAGGCGTATTAGCAGCAGCGGCCCCTTCAAGCCTACGCCAGCTGCCAGGAAGATCAGTAGTAATAGAACGCCTTGGTGCATCACTTCCACTCTTTTTGTGAATCGGCCTTCGCCAAGGATTCTACAACTGCGAGCCCGCCTATGAGAACCCACCTCTGAGAAGGGCCGGGAAGTTACACCTCCCGGCCTCTTTCAAGAAACTGCTATGTCGATCAGGGAAGTCGGTTGGCTTACTGCTCGTCTTCGCCCTGGTCGTCGCCATCCTCGGAGCCGTCGGCTACGCCGTCGCCATCCTCATCCTCATCGCCGTCGTCTATACCGTCATCGTCGGAGTCGGCATCGTTCGGGTCGTCGCCGTAGTCGTTTTCGTCCTCGTTGTCAAGGTTGTCGCCGTCGTTGTCCGAGTCGGGGGTGTCTGCCGTAGCATCCCCATCATCTTCGTCTTCATTATCCGTGCCGTCGCCGTCCTCGTCCTCGTCGCCGTCCTCAGTGCCGTCGTCGTTGGTGTCGGCATCCAGCGGGCTGGTTCCATATTTGGACTCGTCGGCGTTGGTGAGGCCGTCGTGATCCTTGTCCTCGCTACCATCCTTTATGCCGTTGTTGTTGGAGTCGGCGTCGAGGGGCTTGTAGCCGAGCTTGAACTCCTTGATGTTGGTTAGCCCGTCGTGGTCGGGATTCTCCTGGCCATCCTTTATGCCGTTTGCGTTCGTATCGGCCTTGTGGGGATCGGTGTGGGTGATCTTCTCCTGGGCGTTGGTCAGACCGTCGTGGTCTGGGTCCGATGTGGCCGCATGCGCTGTGCCCATCGACATAATTGCTAGTGCGGCACAGAGAGTACCTATCGCAAAGAACCTCTTGAGGCTCCGCTCCGCGCTAATCGTCAAGTGCATTTCGCCCTCTTTCTGGTTCGGTAGCCAGGCTATCTCTGTAAGGAGACCCTTGGCTTTGCGTCCCCGCCTCGCGACGGGTTTGCCTTTTTCGTCCGTCAATATGGTTATCGGCACGACCGCTGAGAACCTTTAGCCTTTTTCGCAACTTTTTCGAGAATTTCTCAAAATTTCCCGAAAGACCACCTCACCGAGGATCGTCCCCGAGGAAGAGACGAAGAGAAGCGGCCTGTAATCAATAGCCCGAGGGTCGTCCACCGTGAGATCGAGAAGTCGACCGAGACCTTGATGCGCAGGGATGCTCGCTGCGATCTGCAAGAACGAAGCGAACCGATCCCAGAGACCCCTCAGGGGCGCAAAGTTGCGTTTGCTTGCGCCGACGCTAAGATCATGTCGTGGTAGATGTTTCTGCGAGCATGAGCAGGCACCTCCTGTCGCGCCAAACGGGCGAAGGATCCAAAGGACGCATCACAAGTGCCCTTGCTGACAAGGGCGCTCGGTGAGCACTCACAGTCTAGGTCAGTTGTGGGAGCAGTACCTGGCTCACCGGGCGAAGTTGGCTAGCCCAGAGGGAAAGGACCCTGATCGTCCCAGCTTGGAGCGCCAGATGAAGCGGCTGCGAGACCGGCTCGTCACCAACTACTCACCGCTGGTGAAATACACGGTCGGCCGCGTGAGGGCCCGCATGATGGGCTCAGCGCCCGCGACGGAGTTCTACTCGTGGGGCATGCTCGGTCTGCTTGAGGCGGTCGAATCTTACGATCCCGGACGCCGGACGAAGTTCGAGACGTACGCCATCTCCAAGATCCGGTGGGTCATCCTAGATGAGTATAGGAAGCAGGATCCCATGTTGCGCAGCGCCCGCGCCCGTGTGAAAGAGGTCGAGCAGGCGGAGGCTGTACTGACCCAGCGGCTCGGGCGCGCCCCCACTGAGGCGGAGATCGCGGCGGAGGCAGGAATGAACGTCGGCCGGTACCACGACTTTCTCGCGCAGCGTGCCCGAGCGCGCATGGATTCCCTGGAGCACTACATCGAGACGGGCGGCGCCCTCGCCGAGGCCCCGGAGGGTGACCCGCAGTCCGCCGCAGAGCTTGAAGACCTAAAAGAGAGGCTCGCCCGGGCCATAGCGGCCCTGAAGGAGCGCGAGCGGATTGTCATAACCCTCTACTTCCACGAGGAACTCACGCTCAGGGAGATCGGCAAGGCGCTAGGGCTCACCGAAGGAAGGATCTCCCAGATACTGAGTCGGGCACTCGGCAAGCTCAGAGAGCACTCCACTTGGAGAGCAGCGCGCTAGCATGCGCTCCGCTAGCAGGGGCTCGAGAGACAGGCCTAGGGCTTGGCAGCATCCTCGCTCTC
>CADDZK010000143.1 GCA_902812425.1 Actinomycetota bacterium | reverse complement strand
AGCCGCGTGAGATCTCGGCGAGCCCCGCCCCGGACTCCCCGGCCACTGCGGCGGCGGCGAGGGCGTTGTAGACGTTGTAGAGACCCGGCAACTCTATCCTCACGGCCGTCCCTCCCTTCGGGGTCGAGAGCAGGAACTCGGCCCCCCGTGCCCCTTCGAGCCTGACCCGGCTCGCGCGGTAGGCCGGCTCGGGCCGCGAGAAGTCGCAACGAGGACAGTCGTAGAGACCGACGTGACCCATGTACACGGTCTCGTAGACCAGGGCCGTCCCGCACACGGGACAGTCCTTCGAGTCGGCGACGTGCTGCAGGCGCCCCGTATCCAGGGAAGGCTCATCGACCCCGTAGAAGACGGGCCGCCTAGCCGAGCCTCCGAGGCTCGCGACGAGGGGGTCGTCCGCGTTCAGCACCACCGCGCCCTCTGGCGGCAGGTCGCCGAAGGCCGAGGCGATGACCTTGCCCGTATAGGCCAGCTCCCCGTAGCGGTCGAGCTGGTCCCTGAACAGGTTCAGGACGGCGAGGGTCCTGATCCGGGCCTCCGCGGCCACCCTCGGCACACTCGCCTCGTCCACCTCGAAGAGCCCCATCTCGGAAGAAGGCGCCCCGGAGAGACTCGAATCCGAGACGAGCGCGGCGGTAACGCCGGTGATCAGGTTCGCCCCCGTCGAGTTGTTTACGGCCCCGATACCGGCGGTCTGGAGGATCCTAGAGATCATGCGGGTCGTCGTGGTCTTGCCGTTGGTGCCCGTGATGGCCGCGGACCCTAGCCGCAACCGCCGCGAGAGCTTCGTCAGCACTTTAGGGTCAACCCTGCGCGCGACGACCCCTGGTACCGTCGAGCCCCCGCCGGTCTTGAGAGTTCGGCTGGCGAACCGCGCCGAGCGGGCGGCGAGTATCGCCGCAAAAAGACGCGGATCGAGTGCCGGACTCATGGCGTGGATTATATGGGTCTGCGCACGGTCATGCGGAAGGGCCTCTTCGCAGGCCCTCCGCTCCTAACGATCCCCGGAAGGCTCGGGCGCATCCCGGGTGGTCTCGACGGGCCTGTCGGAACCGCTGGCCGGCTCGCCGAGCTTTTGAAGGTCGACTTTATAGAGGCTGTACTTCTCTCTCGGGGCGTCGTTTACGGGGGTGAACCCGGTCAGGGTCTTCAGCCGCTTGTCGAGCGGGCTGCCGGCGTAGACCATCAGGTAATCCACGTGGTAGCGGCGCAGTATGTCGTAGGCCTCCCTGTCCAGGGTGGGTCCGAAGAAGAAGCTGTGTACGTCGAGGTAGCGCCGGGGGATGTGGATATCGGACCCCGCCAGCTTCTCCAGCTTCTCCCGGTCTCTGATCATGCCCTCTCCCCTCTGGCTGACCACGTTGAGCGAGGCCGAGTATGCAGGGATGACGTTGTTCGCGCTGTCGCGCGCGAGCAGTACGCCCTGTCTCTTTATGTTCTCCCTTATCCAGGGATAGATAGGATCAGGGTCGTAGTCGGAGGTCCTGGCGACGTGGAACCTCTGATACAGACTCACGGCCTTCTGCACGGAAGGAGGCGCTGCGGCGGCCGTCATGAGGACTACGAGCGCGAGCGGCAGGACCCTGGTTACGCTGCGTCTTATTCCGAGCCCACTCAGGCGCGTCTCGGCGTAACCCAACGCCTCCCACGCCATCCAGCCCGCGGCGATCAGGGCGAGGAGGGGTATTGGCCAGGCGAGACGCCACAGGAGACCAGGGACGATGAGATCATTGCCTATAAAGGTGGCGATCGGGGGTACATACACGGCTACGGTCACGACGGCCAGACCACCGAGGAGGAGCTGGGCGGCCACGCTCGTTCTCACCCGCCACAGCAAGAAAGGAACGCCGAGGAGGTAAGCGCCCATGATCACGGGGTTCAGAAGCAACCAGGGGTGCATTATGTAGTAGCCGTCGCCCAGCTCGTAGATGTGCCTCCAGCTCTTGGTTATGAAGACCGTGTACTCGAGCACTTTGGGGGGCGTGGCGTTGATGTCGGCCGAGTAGAGTACGGCGGAAGGGGACCCGCCCGCAAACAGCAACAACACCGGCCCGAGGACGACGCTCCACATCGCGAGCGCGAGGGCTACCATCCGTGCCCAGGCCGCTCTGTGGCGTACATTGGCGGCCACGTGCGTCACCCCGAAGCCGAGCATGCACAGCCCGATGGCGGGCAACACGGAAGGATGCACGGCTATCGCGGCCCAGCAGGAGAAAGTGAAGAACCCGAGATACCTCCATCTCTTGCTCTGCACGAAGAGCACGGCGAAGAGGAGTGTCACGGGCAGGATCAGGAACCTCGCGGCGTACTTGTCCTCGGAGATGCGGGCGGCCAGCTCCACCCCGACGTTCTGTACGGAAGGCTGCATAAAGACGATGTGAAACAGGGCGTAGACCGAGGCTGCGAGGACTGCAGCCCGCTCGCTCTTCAGCAGCGTCCTGACCAGGGAGTAGACCATCAAGAGGGCGACGATAACGAGGGTCGGGGTCAGGTATCTGAGCACCAGTTCTATGGTGTCAAGCCCACAGACGCGGGAGAGGGCCGCCTGCTCCAGCAACCAGCCGTTTATCTTAGCCCGGGAGAACTCGGCGAGCCTCTCGCCGAAGTAAGGGTCGCGCAAAGCGAGCCTCTCGGAACTCGCGAACTCCTTTACCCACGATAGATAGACCCATATGTCGTCGTAGTTATTGGGCACTCTCCTGATGCCGACGAAGGCCAGCACCCCGCCTAGCAACGCGAAAGGCGCCCACAACCAGCCAGCCGGAGGCCCGTACGGTGTCCCGCACGGGACGTTCTCTCCCCGAGAAGGCTCGATCGCGGGCGTCTTCATACGTAGCGTTCTCCACGCCGCAGCCGTGAGGAAGGCCGCCAGCACAGCCCCTGCGGCCCACAGGTAATCCTCGATGCTGAGGTGAAGGATCAGGGCGGGCACACCGAGGAGCCCGAAGATGCCCATGCTGATCACGAACCCGACGGGTACGAAGGCGACCCCGGATATGCCGTCCCTGAGAAGCCAGTGCGAAAGGAGCAAGCCGGGCGCCGTGAAGAGGACGAGGGTGGCCGCGAAGGCGGTGGGAGGGAAGGCCCCGGAGACATCTCTCAGAGGCAGGAGCACGATCCCCGCCGCCACGCCGGCCAGCAGCACGAGCGCATCCAGGGATCTCAGACGACCCAGGCCGACGGCATCGAGGGCTCCCGTGCGTCGCGTTCCCATCGGGAAACGCTAGCACACTCTCTCCCCTTTCACCCGTGGTCGGACCCTGCGTTACCTGGCCGTTCTTCCGGGTAGCGCGCCTGCCGAGGTGCGGTAAAAATAGCGGATGGAGATCTTCGAGAATCTCTCGGCGAGTTCGAGGCTGGAGAGCCCGGAGCTCGACGCCTACTCGCGGGCGGTGCGGGACGTAACGGAGAAGCTTGAGCCGGCGGTGATCTCGGTCGGCCTGCCGGACGGACGCGGTGGTGGGAGCGGCGTCATACTCGGCATCGAGGGCAACTCCGCGACGGCCGTCACCAACAGCCACGTCGTGCGCGGCCTGCGCAGCCGCAGGGCCGGCAACCCCGGCGGAGAGATCCAGGTCACGCTCTCGGACGGGTCTTCGGTACCCGCCGAGGTGCTCGGCGACGACCCACCGAGCGATCTCGCGGTCATCCGCTTCGACGCCGAGGAGGAGCCTACGGTCGCCACGCTCGGCGACGCTGGGGACCTCGTGGTAGGCCAGCTCGTCGTCGCGATCGGCAACCCCTTGGGCTTCCAGCGGAGCGTCACGGCCGGCGTGGTGAGCGCCCTCGGACGCTCCATAAGGGGCGAGAGCGGCAGGCTTATAGAGAACGTGATCCAGACGGACGCGGCGATCAACCCAGGAAACTCGGGCGGACCTTTAGCCGACGCCTCGGCGAGGGTGGTCGGGATCAACACGGCTATCATCGGGGGCGCACAGGGCATTGGCTTCGCCGTGCCGGTTTCTGGCACCTTCCGGCGCGTGGTCTTCACCCTCGTGACGGAGGGGCGGGTGCGCCGCGCCTACCTCGGGGTAGTGGTGGAGAGCCGCCAGCCGCGCGGCGAGTTCGAGGGCGGTGCCGGCGTGAGGAACGTCGCCCCGAACAGCCCCGCCGAGAGGGCAGGGCTGAAACCCGGAGATGTGATCGTCGGCATGAAGGGGGAGCCCGTCCACTCGAACGACGATCTCCTGAACATGCTCGACGCATCGGCCATCGGCCAGGACGCCCAGCTGCGTGTGCTGCGGGGCAACAGGGAGCTTTCGCTCACCGTACGACCCAGAGAACAGCCGGCGGAGTAAGGCTACAGGTTTCAGGCATCAGGGGCCGGTGAAGGATTCCAGAGTCGACGGCCCACCCGATGAGGAGACCGGAGAAGCCAACGCCTGCAACCTTTAACCTGTAGCCTGAAACCTGTAACCTGACGCCTATTTCCGACCGGAGGGAAGAAAGATGCCCGACGTAACTTTCATGGTAAGCGACCTCGCGAGCGCGGAGGATTCCGAGAAGCTGGAGCGGGCCCTGGGGCGCCTGGACTTCGTGAACCTCGTGAACGTGGACTCCGAGAAGGGACTCGTCGCCGTCTCCTACGAGGGCGGAGAGACGGAGCTCGCGAGGATCGAGGACGCCATAGAGGAGGCCGGCCACGATGCGAAGCCCTCCCCCGGCGCCGACCCTGACGTGGATTGATCCGTGCCAGAACCCTCCATCTCCGTCTCCGAAGCCGCGCGCTTTCTGGACGTCCCAGAAGAGGAAGCGCGAAAGCTCGCCGACGCAGGGGGCAACGTCCCCCTGGAGACCGTCAGGAGCCACGCCGGAGCGGCGGCCATCGCACGGGAGCTATCCCGCGCCCGCGAGGAGGTCGGAAGGTTGTCCGGACAGTTGAAGGAGGTCCGCACCTCCAACGTACGGCTCCAGAAGGAACTGAAAGAATCTGTCGAGGAGCGGCGGCGCCTCACGGAGGAGGTACTCGAGCTCAGGGCCGCAGCCGAGGAGCGGCTCATGCTCATGGAGCGCATCGAGCACATAGCCCGTGTTGAGCAGGAGCTCGAGGAGAGCACCTCGGAGCTCGAACGCCTCAGGAACAGGAGATTCCTGAACAGGCTCCTGAACCGTTAGGAGCCTGCCCTGGCCGAGCGTCGCGCCCACAACCAGGCCAGGACCATAAAGATACCCGCGGCGACGAGGCCGATAATCCACTCGATGCTCTGAAAATGTTCCAGGTAGGGGTGGAGCACCTTGTCCGCGAAGACCATCTCCACCGCAAGGTAGATGAGCAGACCTGCGCCGGCGTAGACGAGGATAGGGAATCGGTTGAGTAGCGACGTCAAGAGCGCCGCCCCGAAGATCACGAGCGGTATCGTGGTCGCGAGCCCGATGACGAGGAGCAAGAAGTCGACCTCGCCCTCGACCCTGGCGGCCTGGACGAGCGCGATCACGTTGTCCAGCGACATGACCGCGTCGGCCACGATTATGATCCTGACGGCCTGCCAGGTGCTCGAACCGGCCTTTACCTTCTCCTCGTCATCCTCGTCGTCCTCGTGGATGAGCCCCCACGCGATCCAGACCAGAAGCAATCCTCCCGCCACCTGCAGTAACGGCACCGCAAGCAGCAACGTGATGACGCCGGCGAAGATGAGCCTGAGCACGACGGCCCCAGCCGCGCCCCACACGATAGCCTTCTTCCGGTTCGCGCCTTCGAGGGTGCGGGCCGCCATCGCGATGACCACCGCGTTGTCGCCGGAGAGGATCAGGTTGACGACGAGTACCCCGAAGAGCCTGCCGAACCACTCCCCCGTCATGAACTCCATCTGAACAGGTACCCTCCTCGACCATACAATAGACTACCGATCTTATCAGGAAAGTAGAAAATCAGATGTAGGGTTGGATTCATATCAGGCGGCGACGAGGTAGATGATCGCCGTCACGACGAAAACGATGTACAGGGAGCCTGCGCCGAGCATGACGAAGGCCCTCAAGGGCGCCTTGCGCAGCAGGAAGCCGAGGAAGACTATGCTGGAGAGGATGGCGAATAGGGCTGCGAGGGTGCTAAGGAAATCGAGTTGCCATGGGGTGAACAGTATCCCGATCGTGACGGGAATGGTGCTCTGGAAGACCATAGCCCCTGTGATGTTGCCGACGGCGAGGGTGTCTTTATTATTCCTGAGCCAGACGACGGAGTTGAACTTCTCCGGCAGCTCCGTAGCCAGGGGCGCGAGGACCAGGGCGATCAGGCCCGCCGGGATGCCGACGGATTTGGAGAGATGCTCCACGGACCCCACGAAGAGATGGGCGCCGAAGCCCATCACCGCGATCGTCCCGAGTAGCTGCGCTGTGACGGCCCAGGTCGGCCCCTGGGAGCGGTAAGGCCAGAGTGTGAGCCTCGCGGGGACGTCCCCTTCTGCCTCGCCTCCCTGCCTTATGGTTCTTACCACGTAGAGGGCGTAAGCGGCCAGCAATATCACTGCCAGGAGTATCTTCAGCACCAGTGGCAGCGAGACGATGCCGGCCGCTGCAGCGAGGGTAAAACAGGGGAGGAAGAAGAGTAGATCGGGGATGGCGGTCTTCCTGTCGGCGGTGATCTCCCTCCCCGTCTGCCTGCGATCTTTGTAGGTTATTGCCGCCGCCCCGACGATGAACAGGGCGAGCGTAGCGAGCAGGAAAGGTGCGCCCAGGATCGCGCCGATACCTATCTCGCCCGCGGCGGCGCTGCCCGAGCCCACGAGCAAGGCACCGATGATGGCGACGAGCGGGATCATGGTCTCCGGCAACGCGGTGCCGACGGCGGCGAGCACGCTCCCTACGGCCCCTGCCCCGAGGTGCAATCGGTCGCCCATGATCTCGACCGCGTTGGTAAACAGGATGGCGGCGCCGAGTATCGCCGCCAGAGAGAGGATCAACTCGATTATAGTCAAGGGCTCTCCTTAGAACCGTTAGAGGCAGGAACGTGTTAGATTCTTACCCGCTGGCAACCTTACTACACTCGGAAGCGGAGGGCATGGACGAACTCGAGAAGACCCTGGCGGCGGTCGCGAGCGGCGACCTCTCCCCCGAGTCGGCAGCCGGACGCCTGAAGAGGGGCGAGGTCCGCTACTTGGGCGAGTTTGCGGCCCTGGATCTCGGTCGCTCCCTCCGCAAGGGCGTCCCCGAGGTCGTCTATGCCCGTGGCAAGAGCCCCGCCCAGGTGGCAGCGATCTGCGCGACCCTGCTCGAATCGGGTGAGCGCGTGCTCGTAAGCACCCCGACCCCCGAGCACGAGGCACAGATCCAGGCGACGCTTCCTGAAGTTCCACTGCGTCGGGCTGGGCGATCCATAATCGTCGGGAGCGGCGAGAGCGTACCGAGCGGGGGCCGTGTAGGTGCTCTGAGCGCTGGCACCTCGGATTTGCCCGTCCTGGAGGAGGCGCTCGCCGTGGCGCGCGAGATGGGCGTATCCGTGATGAGCTTCCACGACGTCGGAGTAGCCGGAGTACACCGCCTCGCCGCCCCTCTGGAGGAGTTGAGAGAGTTCGACCCCGACTGCTTGATCGTGGCCGCAGGGATGGAGGGCGCGCTGCCGAGCGTCGTCTCGGGCCTCGTCGCCGTGCCCGTGATAGGGCTTCCCACCTCCACCGGATACGGTCTCGGCGGCGACGGTACCGCCGCCATCCTCGGCATGCTCCAGACCTGCTCTCCCGGTCTCTCGGTCGTCAACGTGGACAACGGCGTCGGCGCGGGAGCTACCGCCGCGCTGATCGCCAACCGCGCCGCCCTCGCCCGCGCAGCGCACGATAACGGCCGAAAGTCCGGCTCCGTCTAGGACTGCGGTGCGAACCTTCGTCGCCGTCTTCCCGCCGCCCGAGATCAGGGAGGCGTTGTTCCGCGCGGCACGCGACCTGCCAACGAGCGAGGACTTCCGCCTCGTCGTCCCGGAGAAGATCCACCTCACCTTGAAGTTCCTGGGCGACGTCGCCGAGGGCGACCTGGACCGGATAACGCAGGCCCTCGGGCCGCTAGGCGAGAGCCACGACCCGTTCGAGGTCTCGACCTCGGGCTTCGGAGCCTTCCCCTCGGAGAGGAGGGCGCGCATCCTCTGGGCCGGAATAGGAGAAGGAGCAGGGCCGCTGCGCGTGCTGGCCAGGGAAGTAGAGGATCTCCTGGAGCCTTGCGGCTTCGAGCGCGAGAGCCGCCCTTACGTGCCCCACCTGACCCTCGGCCGCGCACGGGGCCGCCAGGCGAAGCTCGACCACGAGAAGGTCTCCCAGCCCACGCACCGCTTCACGGTATCCGGCGTGAATCTGATGAGGAGCGTGCAGGGTAAGGACGGAGTCACCTACTCCACCCTCGAGACGTACCGCTTCTAGAAAGCGGTAATCAGGGGTCCGATGGACATGATGATGAAGAGCAAGATCAGGATCATAACGACCAGGGCTATGAAGGTACTCCCACTCATGCGACCGCGCCTTCTAGATAGGTATCCATCTGGCGGACAATTCTAGCCGCTAGTCGGCCTCGCTGCCAGCACCAGGGAGGTTTCAGAGCTCGTTGGCGTAGAAGACCCTGCGTTCCGGCGCAGGCTCCCCGACCTCGGAGAGCTTCGCGCGGTAAGCGTGGAACTCCTCCACCTTCTCGGAGATCAAGCGCACTACAGGGTCGGGGTCGGAACGAAGCTCCAGGATAGTCTCCTGCACCGCCGCCACACTGACCTGCTCCAGACCTCCGGCAGGCCGCGGCTCCTTGTAGAAGATTCGGCATTCATAAGACGCCTTGCCTGTATCGTGGATAACCAGGATCATCTCCGGCCTCGCCGTTACCACCCGGGGCACGTTCTCTAGCTCGTACATTACCCTCCGTCGCCGGTAGACTTCCCGCTGTAACTCTTCGCGTACTATCTCTCCGAACCCGTCACCTTCAACCATAGAGTAAGCCTTATCTCGGCTCCTCTCGGCATCCCGAACCCACCGTGCAACGCCTTCGAGATCCAGGCTCTCCTCACATACCGGACAGCGGTACTCGGATCCGGCAGCAACCCTCAAGCCCTCCAAGTGCAGGCAATTTTCGACCAGGTCAGCCATGTGAACCCGTATTGTACTCCTTTCCTACCCCTGCGCGACTCTCACCCGAGACACGAAGATGCTCTGTACCTGAACTTTAACTTCATATGCAAGGAAAGTCCACAGTGGCGGGGGATCGTCGGATGGCCGCCGGTGGTTCTTCCGGGGAAGCCCGTCCCGCGTTTTACCCGCAAAGGAGTCTCTGGCCGATCCTGTCGGTTGGCGGGTCCCATCGGGATAAGAGACGGTCCTGTCGCCGGGGTGGCCCCGTCGGCTCCGTGAGCATGCATTGGATCTCGTCAGAATCTGTACCTCACGTAGAGGCTGAATTATCGTCAGATCGGGCCGCTGGGATGTGGTTCTGTTATTTTCCGGCTGTGGTTTTCGGTGGAGGAGAGGCGCATCTTGTCCTCAACC
>CADDZK010000142.1 GCA_902812425.1 Actinomycetota bacterium | reverse complement strand
CCGGCGGACCGCCCCCGCCTCTTCCCAGCATCCTCGTCTCACCCAACCGGATCCCCCTCTCCGCGACACCGTGGCAGCCCGCCCATGATAAACCGAATATCGTCCTAAAAATTCCGAAGATGCGTCCTTTGCCGCCCCAGTTCCGTCTCCGATACTGATCTCGTATCGAAATATAGTCCTGCAAGGCGAGAAAGGAAGGACATGGGCGCGAAGGTGAGGGAGCACAGGGAGGCACACTCCCACGCGAAGCACGACCCGTCGCCGCTCGTCTACGACTCCGTCTTTAGGTTGCTGGGCCTCGGGTCGTATCACAAGGCGCTGGTCGAACGGGCTGACGTGCGGGAGGGCCAGAGGGTTCTGGAGATAGGCTGCGGTACGGGGAACCTGGCGGTTCTGGTCAGGCGCCTCCAGGCGGGCGCCGAGGTCGTCGGGCTGGACCCTGATCCGAGGTCCCTCGCGCGTGCCGGGCGGAAGGCCGGACGGGCGGGGCTCCGCGTCCGGTTCGACCGCGGTTTCGCGCAGGAGCTTCCTTACCCCGACGCTTCGTTCGACAGGGTACTCTCCGCCTTCATGTTCCACCACCTCGGCCCTGAAGAGAAGAGGGGGACGCTGCGCGAGGTACGGCGGGTGCTCAAGCCCGGCGGCTCCCTGCACCTGCTGGACTTCGGCGGGGAGAATGGGCACTCCGGCGGTCTTATGGCCCGCCTGTCTCACCGGAACGAGCTCCTGCGCGACAACCTCGGTGAGAGCGTCCTTGCGCTCATGCGCGAGGCCGGCTTCGCGGACCCGGCGGAGGAAGCCTCTCGGGCTACGAGGGCCCTGGGCCGCGTCACCTACTACCGCGCCGACGCCTCCTCCGGGCAACCCGGTACGGGTTGGCGCGAAGGAGAGGACGGGCAGTCACCGTGAAGAACGTCGGGAAATCCTCGCCCGTAACGCAGACCGTAACGCTCGGGAGACGGAGGCCGTGTAGAGTGGCTCTGTGACAGAAGGGAAGGCGGAGCAGGGTCAAAGCGTCGGCGGGGTGCGTGCCGCCTGGCTGGCCTGGTCCGTGTGCGCCGTGAGCCTGTTCGTCCTGGCGGCGTCGCTGCTCTTGATCGTGCTCGGCTGGTCGGCGCCGCTGCCCCTGGGATTGGCGCCCTGGCACAATCAGGCCATCACCCTCGTCGGGATCATCGGCGCTCCCGTACTCGGGGGTCTCATCGCCTCACGCCGCCCGCGCAATCCCTACGGATGGATCTGGCTCGGCTTCGGGTTGGGCCTCAGCCTTCAGCAGCTCGGAACATCCTACGAGGCCTACGCGCAGGTGGTGGGGCCGGGATCGCTCCTGGCTCCGGGGACGGCCTCGCATCTGCTGGGGCTGGGAGGGCCGCTGGCGCTCGGCTTCGCGCCCTTCCTCCTGCTGCTCTTCCCCACGGGGCGGCTGCCGTCGCGACGCTGGCGTCTTCTGGCCTGGATCGCGGCCCTCTCCGGGGTCGTGCTCGTGTTCATGAACCTCCTCGTCGAGAAGCCCGACAAGGTCGGAGGGACGATCACCGTCACGGTAATAACGGTGGTGGCTTTGATCTTCCTCACCATCATCCTCTCGGCGCTCTCGCTCGTGATCCGCTACCACAGGGCGAGCGGGGTGGAGCGCCAGCAGCTGAAATGGTTCGCGCTGGCCGCCGTCGTCTCCGCGTCGTTTATCTTCGGGGAGTTCTTGAGCCTGAACAGGGTACTCGGTGGCACGGTGTGGCACCTGTTCGACGTCGCGACCAACCTGGGCCTCTATCTGGCCGTCGGTGTCGCCATACTGAGATACCGCCTCTATGACATAGACATAATCATCAACCGCACGCTGGTATACGGTTCTCTGACGGCGATGCTTGTCCTGTTCTACTTCGGCGGCGTAATCTCCTTGCAGTACGTGTTCCGCGTGCTGACCGGCGGGGAGTCGCAACTGGCTGTTGTGGCCTCTACCCTCATCATCGCGGCGCTCTTCAACCCTCTGCGCCACCGCATCCAGTCCTTCATAGATAGGCGCTTCTACAGACAGAGGTACGACGCGGCCAGGACGCTCGCAGAATTCGCTTCGAAACTGCGCGAAGAGACCGACCTCGACGCGCTGAACACCGAGCTTATGGCCGTAGTGCGGGAGACGATGCAGCCCGCGCACCTCTCCCTGTGGCTCCGCCTGGGCCCGCCCGAGAAGGATGAACGGGTACTGTAGACGGTCTCGCTGACGGGACAGGGCGTGCAGGCGAACCCTGCTGGCAGCAAATGCACCAAAACAGACAGCGACCGCAATGAGACCCTGCGCCGCACCCAGGCCACGGCGTCACCTGCGGTATGGGCGGAAACGACAAGATCAACGGCCTCCGGGCCAACGATGTCCTCAAGGGCGGCAACGATCGCATTACCGACGATAAAGGCAGGAACAGGTGCGCTAAAGACAAGCGCGGCAGGGACAGGAGCTGCTACACACCCGGGGGATTCAGCACCCGATTCTCCAGGTTGCTACGTACCCGCTATCTGTGCGCTCGCCACCGCTACCATCGTCTTTCCTCTCGGGACCACTCTGCGACTGCGGCGCCCTGAACATCTCTATCCTCTACCCGCCCCGGCTTCCGTGGTCGCCGGGTTGCTCGTCGTGCTCGCGATATCGGGTTCATGGCGTAAAAAGGAACGCTACCCTTGTCGGTTCCTGCTATGCCAGCGCGTGCGTCTCGCTACCGCTGGCCTATTAGCACGAATGGCGCCCAGAAGTAGGGATGCGGATACTCCTCTTTGAGGGCGAGTTGCGCATTGCGCAGAGCCGCCGCCCGTCCGGTCCCTTTGCTCAGGTGCTCGTACCATACTTTCATCAGCTCGGGCGTAGTCTCGTCTTGCACGAGCCACAAGCTTGACACCAGCGTCGCGGCCCCGGCTCCCAGGAACGCACGGGTCAGGCCGATAAGCTCATCGCCGGCGAAGACTTCGTTACGCGCCGACTCGCAGGCGCTCAAGGTGACGAGGGTGCCGGAGAGATCGAGCTGCAGCACGTCGGCGGCGGTCAACCAACCATCGTGCAGCTTCAACGATGAGAACATCGGATTGTCTGACCTGAACATGCCATGACAGGCTAGATGCAGGGCGTCACATCCTGGCGCCTTCGCATGTAGCGCCGCCAGCGTTGCCTGCCTGTCGTTCAGTATCTCGCCCTCGGGGAAGTATCTTGCGACGGCTTGGACCTCCTCGATCACAGCAGGTATAGAAGGGTCGGGCACGCTCAACGCAAGGACGTTGTCCAATCCTCGCGGAGTACGCGCTTGGCAGTGTGAGTAGACCCTCGCGCTTGGAGCGTAAGAGATCTCGAACCTCTCCAGTAGATAGGCCTCACCGTCGAACAGGGCGTGGAAAGGCACAGAATACAGGAAGCTGTGAGGGATGATGACGAGCTTTCGCGGCGCTACGGTCCGTCCGGAATCGTCGCTTGCCTCTTCGATCAGGTAAGGCTCCAGCGGTCTTACCAACCTCTCATACAACGAGGTCAGGACCTGTCGCGTCGACCGTTCGAGCAACCCCATGTGCTGCTTGGCGAACTCCCTGCCTGTACTCAAGCGGTCCCACTGCACGTCGAGTTGCTGTACTAGACGCACCAGCGAGGTCGCCGAGCCAATGTTTCGCACGCAGCGGACGTCGCCTCGGGTCTTGACGAAAGCTACTATCTCGTCGCCCACGCCGTGGTAGCTCAGCAGCGTCACGTCAGAGGGAAGGCGCTCGGAAGAATCCGTCACCGCGGGAGGCGAGAATACATCTGAGGCGACACCAGCGCGCAACCGCAGCTGGCTGATCTCTCTCTCGAGCTCGGTCGCCCGCTCGCGCAGGTCCGGCAGAGGGATACCGGGCTCCGGTCTCTCGGTGCCATCGAGCATCCGGGTGTATGTCAAGTTTAGTTCCGACTGCAGATCGCGGATGCGGCTCTCCAGTGCATCGTCTTCAGCTATTGCTGCTGGTCCTTTGGCCAACCCTATGAGCAGATCTGTCAGGGCCCTAGACTTGGCCCGTTCGGCGACGTCAAAGGCACGGAGCGAGTCTTCTCGCGTTCCCTTTGCGAGATATAGCTTCAGTAGCTCCTCATAAGCGGCGGTCTTATCTCGTAAGAAGGAGGCGCGCAGCGTCTCGTGAGCAACGCTGGCCCTCAGACGCTCGATCTCCTCCACCGCTGCCTCGAGCAGGACTCGCGCCTCTCCATCCCTCCCTTGCAGGCGTCGCAGGCGCCCGAGCCGCTCGTGCAGGCGGTAGCGCAGCTGGGGCGCCGCAAGGCGGTCAGCCAACCTGTGTGCTTCCAGGAGGTGCGCCTCCGCCCGGGGTACGTCATGTAGCAGGAGATCGGCAAGGCGAAGGTGGGCGTAGTAGCGCTGCACAGGCCAACTCCCCGAGGAGACGAGGTCGAGTGCTCGAACCGCGGCTGCTACGGCCGCTTGACGATCCCCGAGGGCCTCCCGCAGAGCCGCCTGTTCGACCATCACGCCCGACAGTAAGGGCGCGTTGTCAGCAGCCGCGAAGAGCTCAGCTGCTTCGGCCAGCGCCATCTCGGCCTCCTCGAACTTCCACCCTGCGGTCAAGGTCGAGCCCATACCCCATGACGCCCGCGCGCGATCGTGGGCCATCCCGGCGTTGCTTAACAGGGCGTAGGCCTCACGGTAGCTCGCCAGTGCCTCGGCGTACAGGTTGAGCTCCCGATAGGCACCCGCCATGTCGACCAGGAGTAAGCCTTTGTCCGCGAGCGCGTCGACAGAGTCGTAGAGCCGACGCGCTTGTTCGAAGGCCTCGAGGCTGCGCCTGTAGTTCGCTAGCTGCCGGTTCGCTTCCCCAATATTACTGAGCGCTTTGGCTCGTGATAGGGTGAGCCCCGCGTCGTTGAAGACGGCCTCGGCTGCCTCGTGGGCCGCAAGCGCCTCGCGTCCACGGCCGAGATACAGCAGTATGGCACCTCTATTGTCCAGGATTTCGCCGATGCGTTCGGTCATACCTAGGGCCCGGTAACGCTTCTCTGCGGCCTCGTAGGCGAGGAGCGCTTCCTCGTAGCGGCCCATGTATTCGTAACATCCGCCGCGGTTTTGGTGCACGAACGCGGTCAGCACGCTGACCTGCTGCCATGTCGGTGTAACCTCGAATTCGCCCTTTGCGTCAAGGGTATCGAGAACTGTCTGTCCGGTATCCAGTGCCTCCTGATAGAGGCCCAGTTCTAGGAGAATGGCCATCCGGCCGATGTGGGTACGCAGCGCCTCCAGGTTCTTGCCGCAGGCGAGATACCCTTGGCGGGCGGCCTCGGCCATGCGCAGCGCCGCGGCGAACTCACCGTTCGCTGCATGCGCCTGTGCACGAATGTAGAGAGCATGGGGCACCGCGGCAGACACGCCGGCCCGATCCGAAAGGTCTGCGCAGACGGTGGCCAGCCGTTGTGCCTTGCCAGGATCGCTGTGGATCAACCGCTCGGCGAAGTTAAGCAACCTGTCCAGACCTTGGGAGTTGAGCAGGTCCGCGGAGCGCAACACTGCAGAGCGTTGCTCCAGCGTCGGTACGGCGAGCATCGCGTCGACACATCCGGCAAGGCCATTCTGGTCTTGGGTCAAGGTCGTGCGCTAGATGTTAAGACCGACGGCGCTGATCGAAACCTCGATCTGGTCTGTTGTGAGGATGGCACTGTACACACCAGGCAGTATAGACTCGAAAGCGAAGCCGCCGAGTTCGTCGGTAGCGGTTATCGCAATCTCGGTCTCATCCTGCAGCAGCTGCACGCTGAAGGCGCCGAGCCCAACGTTATCGCGAGGGAGGATCTGCCCCTCGAGGTGGAGGTTCTTGTCGCGCGCGCGCTGCCAAAAGTTCAGGGCTATATCCAAGATGTCTGTGGAGTAGATGAGCTGCCTGCGCACCCCCTGCGCACCAACCGACCTTGCACCGAAGGCCGGCTGCAGAGCGCTGTCGAACGCCAGCGTCGCGAGGGCGCGTTCCAGGATACCGGGTATCCGGCGATCTTCAGCATAGGCCTCGAACCGGGCGATCAATGCGTCCCTCACCTGCAAGGGCGGCGACTCCAGGGCGGCACCTCCTGTCGCCCTGACGAACTTGCGTAGCCAGATAATGTCGGCATGCGTCGCGTCGTCGGCGGCCGCAACTTGCTCTTCGACGGCCCTTGCCTCCTCCTCGGACAAACGACCCTCTACCCAGTCTACGAGTCGGGCGAAATCTATCTTCTTGGGTCCGGCCATAGGACGGCTACCTCCGGCGAGCCTTCATGCCTTATCCTACCCTGTACATGCTGGCCGATACAGCGAGAAATACACGAATCTGTAGGGGCGCGACGGTGGCTACTGGGGCTTGTCCTTCGCTATTACTCACCCAGGACCTGCCTCAAGCGCTTCAGGCAACGGATTCGGGTGGGTCCCACGCTACCGACAGCCATGCTCAGGCGTGAAGCGACATCAGCGTAGGAAGGCTGCTCGGGCTTCAGGTAGAGTGCGGATAGAAGCTCCCTGCAATCCTTGCTAATGAGAGATAGGCCATGGTTCAACCACTCGCTAAGTTCCCAACTCTCTACGCCCTCGTTGTCTTCGGATGCCAAAAGCGTGATGTCCTCACCCCAGCCAGCGCGCTCGCTGGTTGCTTTGCGCCGGTTACGGTCGAGCAAACGCCAGGTGTGCCGGCGGGCGACGGTGACCAGCCACGCACCCAAGTTGCTGTCCTCCGATAACGTGTCCATGTTCTGGATCAAGATAGTAAACGTGAGTTGCGTGATGTCGGCGGCATCCTCGGAGGAGAGACCATACCTTCGCGGCACCGAAAACACGAGCCGCTCGTATCTTTCCAGTAGGTGTCGCCAGGCACCAACTTCGCCCCTGCGACAAGCCCTGATAAGGCTCTGGTCTGTCTTGAGTACGCTACGCATGTATTTCCTTGAATGGGCCTTGAGACCTTGTTCGCGTAGGGGCGCCATGGTACTCCGCATGCAAGACAACGTCGAGTGAGCCGCTCGTGCTTAACGGGCGGCCACGGGTCTGAGAGCGTTCTGCGATGAATCTGGTAGCATCACTCATCGCCGGGTGCAGATAGTCCTGCTTCCCGGCTCCTATGAGCATAGGCGCGGTGCGAGGCTCGCGCCTATGTCGGCGCGGCCAGCGCCCAGCATGGCACCGTAGATCGGATCTGTCAGGAGTAGGGGTTGCGCGCTGCAGCGTATCTTCCCCTCCACGCTCGCTGGGTCGAGGGAACCGTAGACCGCGTGGACGAGGGCCGCCTCACCAGAGACGAACGGCGTCGCCATCGAGGTGCCGCTCCAGTAAGCGTAACCGTCGACCGGGAAAGTGCTCCTGATGTCATCACCAGGTGCGGCGACGTCCACCCATGCCCCATAGTTGGCGTAGCCGGATTTCTTGCTGTACATGTTCACCGAGGTCACGGCCACAAGACCGTCTGCAGAGGACATAGCACCGTTCCCCGCGGCAGGGTAGTGCGGCAGGGAACTATTCGAGTTGCCAGCAGCAGCTACGACAACAACACCGTCTGCGATGGCCCCTTTGATCATCTGCTGGAGCAATCTCGATCGACTTCTCGAACCGAGGGAGAGGTTAATTACATTTGCGCCGTTGCGATCGGCGTAGGATACCGCCCGGGAGATCGTAAATACGTCCCCGTAGCCTTCTGTATCGAGCACCCGGAGTGGCATGATCTTGGCCGAGGGCGCCACGAAGTCCACGATCCCGGCTACGTGCGTGCCGTGGCCGTACAGATCGTCCTTGGTGCCGTCTCCGTCTTCGTCGAGCCCGACCCGACGCTCCGTCGGATTGTTGTCGTCACTTACGAAGTCGTAGTGCTTGACGCCCTCGAAGTTGTCCTGCAGCGCAGGATGGTCGAGCTGTGCTCCGGTGTCGAGCACGGCTACCGTGGCGCCTTCGCCCAGGCTCATGCTATGGGCGGTCGCGAGATCGAGCATCGTAGCCGAGTAATCCTGGGAAGAAGGCGCATCAGAACTGAAACCCCAGGCCCTGTGCCTTGCGTCGCCCTCGGGCGACTCGGCTATGTAATTGGGCTCGGAGTAGAGCAATCGCTCGTCCGATGTCATCTGGTCTAACGTGACCTGCACGTCGGAACCGGTCGGCAACCCGAGTAGATAGATGTCGCTGTCGTCCGAAAAACGCTGCAGGGTGGTAGAGTCATACGTGGCGTTGATGTCGTCGATGCTGACACCCGTCGGCTGAAGCCTGACTATGACCTGGTGGGGCACGAAGTCTCCCACACCAGTATCGGCTCCTGCATAGTCATAACTACCCAGAAGGAAGAGCGAGCACAGCGCAAAGACGAGTGCTGCGGTGACGGTACGATGTTGCTGAAGCCTTCTGCGCCCCACGGCCCCCACCTCACGGTAATATTTCAAGTAGTGCATTATACATCTACTTTCGTCCGCACCGCGCTACAGATGACACAGATATTTTGGGTTTGCGCCGGGCGATTCGCAGCGATCTACAGACCTTCAGCGCGACAATCGTCACAGAAAGTTGCGCCTTCGAGTATTTGCCGCCCCTCTTGGAGGCATAACCTTAGTGCCATGAGGTTGGACAGGCGAGCCCATCGGAGCCCATCGTGGGAGGTGAATCCTGCCAGTGAGTTCACGTACTCGAAAATAGGACGTACTCATGTCTGAATATCATTTCGGTCTTCTGAACGTCGGACGAGCAGGCTATCGGGCGTTTGTAGGAAGAGACGGCCGTAAGCACGTGATGTGTACAGGGGTACGGTGATGGGACGGCTATTACTTGTCGAACCCAACCCTCTATATCGGGATGGTCTGGCGCTCCTGCTCGAATGGCGAACGGGCTTGAGTAGCGTTCATGCCGGGTCGCTCGCCGAGGCGGAGTCTATCTTGAACGAGGCGAACCAGAAGCCCGCTTGCGTTATAGTCGACCTGGATCTACCCGAAGGGGGCGGTGTCGAGCTGCTCAAACAGTTCAACGAGCTTCCGGTGCTCGCACTCATCAAGGGCTGTAGCATGGAACGCCGAGTTCAGGCACTAAGGTCGGGGGCAGATGAAGTAGTACGTACGACACAGCCACCCGAGGATATAGTATCTGCGGTGCAACGGCTCATCCGCCACTAGATTCATCGGAAGGTCACGTGTGGCGCTGTGTGTACCGCTGCCGTAAGATATGTGCAAGGGGAGGGCACAAGCTGGAGGGGGCTCGCGATACGCATATTAGTGGCTCTAGAGCACAGTTACCGCACCTACCGAGACGTGATCGCAGCCGCCATACAAATATCACGTCCGGATGTAGAGGTAGAGAGCGTCGAGCTGGATGCACTCAATGAGAAGGTGCGGGACTTTCGTCCACATCTAGTAATCTGCAGCCTGCCCGTCACCGCAGACCTTGAAGATGTACCTGGCTGGGTGGAGCTCTCCTTGGATCTGAGCCGGCCGAGCGTGGTCTCCATCAGAGGGCGCTCCGTTGAGCAGAGCAGTCAT
>CADDZK010000141.1 GCA_902812425.1 Actinomycetota bacterium | reverse complement strand
CTCAGGCTCTATCTCCCCTCCAGGATGCCGCGCCACGAAGCCCACGCCCGCGTAGAGCTCGGGGTCGTCGGGGGTATGCCAGGGCTCGACCCTGGCCCACCAGGCGTCTTCGATCTCAGCCCGCACGCCGGTCTCTTCGTAGAGCTCGCGTCCGGCGCACCCGGCGAAGTCCTCGCCCTCTTCGAGCATGCCGCCCGGGTTCTCCCAGAGACCTACGGGCGGCTTGCGGCGCCTGAGCAGTAGCGCCCGCGGCTCGACCTCTTCGAGGTCAACGAGCACAGCCCCGGCCCCGAGGTTGGCGGGGACCACGCCCGTATCCTCGCGGGGTTCCGGTGGTGGAGGCGGCAGAGTAGGCTCGCGGACCGTCCCCGCGGGTCCGGCGACGCGCTCGATGTTCTCGGGGCTCCACCAGCTTGGCAGCGACATCCACTCTTCGATGGTCACCCACCTGTGGTCGAGGTGCTCGTCGGAGAGATGGACCTCTCCACCGCCGGTCCTTCCGACGTAGGTAACGGAGGCCAGGCGTCTACCACTCGGTGCCTCGCCGACCCAGGTCGCGACGATGCGCTGGGGGGAGACGAGGATGCCGGTCTCTTCGTAGAGCTCGCGGACGGCCCCCTCCTCGAAGCTCTCACCGGGCTGCAGGCGTCCAGCAGGCGGCTCCCAGGTCCCCGTCGGACGCTGCAGCAGGAGCATACGGCCGTCCCTCCGGATGGGCAGTAGGCCGGAGACGAGGTCAGCCTTCACAGCGTGCCCGGCACGAAGATTTCGGGTCTGCTCTCCACGCGGAGAGTATATGGAGCTTGCCCGAGGCTTACTAGAAGACCCGGGTTACGGCGGTCTTGGGCCCACCGGCACCGAACAGGGACGTTTCCGAGCCCTCCCTACGTGCTATAGCCCGATCTGTCTATTCTCGCTACGCCGCCCGCTCCTTCTCATGGCGCACGACCATGACAGGGCAGTGGGCGTGCCTGACTACCGAGTCGGAGACGCTGCCCATCAGCGCCCGTCTCATCCCTCCGAGACCTCTGCTGCCCATGACGATGAGGCCGGCTCCTATCTCCTCTGCGACCTCGACGATCTCCTGGGCCCTGTGATGCTCCGGTACCCTCACGTACTTCTCAGCGACCTTCCCTCCGGCCCCCTCTATCTTCCTGACCTGCTCTTCGAGGACCTCCTCAGCACGCTGCCTGAGTTGTTCGACCACAACAGGGTCCCGAAGGTCGTATGCAGGATAGCCGTGGGCGATGGTAACGACGTGTAGCTCGGAGTTGGTTGTGCTGGCCAGATCTACGGCCGTGGTGAGGGCGAGCTCAGCATCCCTGGAACCGTCGGTGGCCAGAAGGATCTTTGTCGGGAAAATGCTCATCTTCACTCCTCCTTACTCACGCACAGCCACATTATAACTTATATAGCAAAAGCGGGATATTGCCGGGCTCTCTTGAAGTTTCGGGTCAGAGAGATCGTCGTTCCGCCCGTGAGATCCGTCGCGGCGGCCACGCGAGAACGTCCAGGCGTCGGCAGAAGTGAAGGACCGGATCTGTTTCGGGCAACTTTACGCCTATCTGCTGCGTCATCGCGAGCGTCTCGATATCTGCCTCGGCAGGTTGCAAGGGCCAGGGATGGTGGTGGATGTCACCGCGACGGACTCTGCCCTTGCTGTCCGCGCTATACAGGCAGTAGCGCTCGGTCAGGAAGTTCTCGATGGTCCCCGGATCGCTCTCGAAGGGCTCCCCCACAGGGCGGTAGCGGGCCGCGAACTCTGCGGGCGGTGCCCCGCTGTGAGTGCGGACGCTCCTGTAGTTGACCTCGCCGTCCGGGGCATGGCAGTACATCTCGGCGTCGAAGTAGGGCAGTCTGAAGGTGGCGCGGGCGAGGCGAACGGCCACGGGGTTGTGGGCGTCCAGGGAGAAGAACCAGATGCCGGGTTTGCCTTCGGCCGTGACGTAGGTGCGGACGTTCAGCTCGGGGAAGTTCGAGAGCCGACCAGGGACGCTAGGCAGGAACCGGGGCCGCACGCCCTTCATAAGGAAAGGCGTGATGCTCAACCAGGCGCTGCCGGCGAAGGTATCGAGGACGAGGGCTGACGGCACCAAGGGACGAAGTACCTCCTCAGGGATACGCCAGTGGATGAAGAGCAGATCTCGCCATCCCATAAACAGTGCCCAGGGAGACTCCGGCAGCGGGTAGGGTCGATGCCCGGTGCGGCCCAGGATCTCCTCGGGTCGTGAAGCTCGCATATATCCGGCAATCCTATGACACTCGTGTACGGTCGTCTATGGCAAGGCCGCCGGACGGAGCCAGGAACCCGGCGAGAGCGCTGCTATTTAGAGGAGCTGTCAGCTCCCTTTCGTCTCGTGGATCACGAGGAGCGCACCTTCCTTCACGCTCACCCTGGCCTCCCGGCCGATCAGCTCGTTGTGGAAGCCGAGGGTGTCCCCCGGCTCCAGGCGTGCGTCCTGAAGCGGATAGCCCATGCCTTCGAGGGTAACGCCCGTTGCGGGACCGGAGAGGGGGAAGATCGAGACGCTGTCCTGTGGCCCTCCTTCCACCGTCAGGGAGCCGGCTTCGATCACGAACATCCTCCCCCAGTCGGCCACGACGGTCGAACGGATTCCGATCCGCTCGGCGGCGAGCAGGATGTGAGGGACGGCGTAGAGGGCACCGGACCTCCCCCCGACGGCGCACATGAGGTCGGCCACTGTCGCTCCTCGCTCCCTGGCGGCCAGCACCGCGAGATGACCGTCCATCTTGTCCTTCCTCACCCGGTGACGCTCCAGGGTGGCCCCACGGCTCTCGATCTCCCTCGCGAGGTCTTCGCCCAACGAGTCCATGTCCCCGACGATGAGGTCGGGAACGACTCCGGCATCCAGAGCGTAGCGGGCCCCACCGTCTGCGGCGACCACGAGGTCAGCCCTCTTTGCGACGGCCCGGATCAAGCCGGGCGAGTCGGGGGCGCCATTCAGGAAGACGGCGGCCCGCACCCTACGAGGTCGTCGAGTGCCTGTAGCGCAGCTGCCTGGGCGAGGGCTGCGCCCCTTCGAGCGCCTTAAGCAGCGCCACGACGACGACCAGGGCGATCAGGAGGCTCGGAACCAGATATCCGGCGTTGTATACCGCCGAGTAGGCCGCAGGACTCCATCCCTTCCAGGCGTAAGAGGAGAAGAAGACGACGCCGGAGAGGAAGTGGCAGACGAAGCGCCCGAACACGGCGACGGTCGAACCCAGGATCGCACCCCGCACGCTGGGCGGGAAGAACCCGGCGAGGCCGAGCGCGCCGAAGGCCAGCGGGTAGTCGAGTAGGACCTGGACCGGATGAACGATAAACGGATCGATAACGAGATCGAGGAAACCATAGGCGACCCCGGCGACCGTGCCTACCACGGGCCCCTGCCTGAGGGCGAGCAGTATCAGCGGGATCATTTCCAGCGAGATCGAACCGCCGAACGGCATCTTGAAGGCCGGTAGCAATCCGAGGACGAAGGCCAGGGCGATGGCGAGCGCCGCCTCGGTCAGAACCCTGGTCTCTCTGAACGCGTTCAAAAGCGCATCCTCCTTCCGGTATGCGGGGACGCGCCGATAAGACTCCGAGACCTCCCTGCGCCGGCATTACCCGGATCAGGTTCAGCGGGTCGGCACTCTACGTACCCTCTCAGCCTCACGGCTCCCCGGTCTTTTTAGTGCTCCTAGTGTACCCCACCATTACTCAAGAGCAACCCGAGTACGGTTGCGGCGTCGGTGATAGCACCGCCCCGAACCTCCTCTATGGCCTCCCCGAAGGTCAGCTCCACGACCTTTATGAACTCAGTGGGCTCGGGGCGCGGACCACGCTCGTCTCTGACCGCCGCGCACCTGAAGAGGTGGCAGACCTCCGTGCTCCGTCCCGTGCTCGTGTGTACGGACGCGAGATGCTCCAGTCCTTCGGCCCTGTAGCCCGTCTCCTCGAAGAGTTCCCTGCGGGCAGCCTGCTCGGGCTTCTCGCCGGCATCGACCCCGCCGCTCGGCAACTCCAGCGTGAAGGTGCCTAGAGGTTGTCTCCACTGGCGCACGAGCACGACGTCTCTCCCGTCCGTGACGGGCACCACGGCGGCGAACCCGCCGCTCTCCAGCACGCCGTATTCGATCTGCAGCCCACCAGGAAGCTCCACCTCGTCCACCCGAAAAGAGCACCACGGATTCCGGTACACGTACTCCCGCCCCAGCGTCCGCCAGCTACCGTCTTCCATGCGGGGAGTATATCCTTGCGGTCGCCCGTGCCTGAGGAGTTCAGAACCATACGCGGTTTTCGTGAGTCGCCTCCATCCAGCCGCTAGAGAACTTCAGGCAATATGCCGGGGCGACCACCTTCGTGCACCACGAAAGAGGAGGGACCCTCAGGCCCCTCCTCGGCATGCTGTGTGGCTCTCTTCTACTCGAAGTAGTTGGCGGCCTTGGTGACGTAGCTCTCCATGTCGTCGGGGACCTCGTCCTCGGGGTAGATGGCCTCGACTGGGCACTCTGGCTCGCAGGCGCCGCAGTCGATGCACTCTTCGGGGTTGATCATGAAGTGGTCGCCGGCGTCGTAGATGCAGTCGACCGGGCAGACCTCGACGCAGCTCTGGTCCTTCGTGCCGATACACGGCTCTGTGATCACGTATGTCACAGGGTCCTCCTCTCGGGATCTCTCGTAGCGGCTTTATACCAGCCAACCCCCACCCTCGACACCCGCCGTTGACGAGCATCATCGCAGCCCATGATCAGGGTCATACAGTGATGTGATCTCGGTCAAAAACCGCCCTTGTTGCGAGCGGTTCTCAGGTGCGGGAGCGGAGCTCGGCCGGCATGAGTATGGTTATGGTCTTGCCGCCGAGGTCGAGGATGCCCTCTTTGGCGAGCCGCGAGAGGGCGCGGGAGAGGGCCTCGCGCGAGATTCCGGTCGCCTCCGCCATCTCCTGCCGGCTCAATGAAGGCTCGAAGACGACGCCCCTTTTGGTGACGCGGCCCTCCTCCGTGGCGAGGTTCAGGAGCATCCTCGCCACCCTCTGTGGGGCGCTGCGGAAGACGAGGTCGCCGACGAGGTCCTCGAGCTCGCGGGCCCTGGTAGCGAGGGCTCTCGCGAGCCTGACGGCGCCATCGGGGAAGCGGCCCATGATCTCGAAGAGGTCGTCGCGGAAGACGGCGTAGAGCACGCAGTCGGTGAGAGCCGTTGCACCCTGGCTCTGGGGCCTGCCTTCGAGGGCCGCTCCGAGGCCGAGCACCGAGCCGTCGCCTACCACGCCGAGGATCTGGTCCCGCGCCTTGGGACCGCCCGAGGAGCGGTAGAGCTTCACGCGTCCCTCGCGCACGAAGTACACGGCGCCAGAGGGCTCGCCCTCTCTGTACAGGGCGGTGCCCGCGCCGAGCTCGAGCACCTCGGCCGCTATCGCGAGCGCCTGGAAGAAACCCTCGCCGAGCCCGTCCAGGAGCTCGAACTCCTTGAACCCGTCCAGCTTCGTCAGGTGCTCGACCGCCCGGCAACGCGCGCCTGGCAACCGCGCCCACGAAGGTGGCGCGTTCTCACCGTACATCGTCTCGTGTTCCTTCCAACCCATGTGATCTCACGGACCCTTTATACGCCAAGTGGAGGAAGTTTGCATTTCGACGAACCAATTACTGACCATGCCTTCGTAGGACTCCATCAGGGCGTTCCTGTCTTGCTCCAGGCGCTGGAGTGCTTCGCCCCTAGCCCACGCAGCTTCTAGTTCACGCCCTGCGGTCTCCCGAATCTCGTCCAGCTCCTCTAGCGACGCGGCAAGTTCCTCGTCCGTCATGTGGCCTTTTGCGGCGAGCCTGTGATAGCCGCGCTGCTCAACCTCGGCCTCGGTTATTTTCTTCGACCAGAACTCCGCATCCCTCTCGAGGTCCCGTCCTGCCTGGGTTCTCTCTTCCTCTATCAGCCGGTCGAGTCCCGCCTTTATCCGCTCGGGGTCCCGCAACAGTCCGCTTACGAATCCCCAGACCTGCTCCTCAGTCCGTTCCGCCCGCAAGTATTTTCTGTTGCCGCAGTCCCGGTTCGGCCCGGTGTTGTAGCGGGAGCGGCGGCTGTAGTAGTGAAACTGCGAGCCGCTCTTCTTGTAGGCACTGTTAGGTCTCAAGGTGTGCCCACACACTCCGCAGCGCAAGATGCCTTCGGAGAGCTCCCAGAAGCGCTTGGCCGCCTTTGATGGTCAGAAGATCCGCACAAAATTGAGATAAGATTCCCCAGATACTAAATTACCTGCGCTCCTCTTCAGAGCTCTGCTTGACAATCACGGTGCCCGTGAGGTACGCGTCGAGCGATCTTGACACTATTGATGCTGCTGTTACTATGCCACTCGGAAAGGTAGCAATCAGCTCATAAGTAGAGGCTTAGAAGTTCGCCGTCGTTAGATGGGCGCTTAAGAGGCGTGCTGAGCCAGCCGTGCAACCGGCTACCATGTAACCTCGGAGGACGCGGGGAGGAAGGTGGTTGTGGTCGATATGTGCTATCTGGCCCCTAACTGACACAAGCGAGCAGCAACCTAAAAACTTGCCCATTTTCGCAGGTATTGGCGCCTAAGAGTTAGATGCTGGATCAATAATTAGGGTTGCTCCAGAGATCGTGCTGCTGGCGCACACTCCCTCTTTGAAGGTTCTTAGGGAAACGATGTGGGAACGGCAGAGCAGCGCCAGGAGGGTTCTTAATAGAGCTAGGCTCTAGAGGTTAGGAGCACACATGAGTCAAGATCAACCTATCTACGGGGTGGATATCAGCGACTATCAGCGCGGGATCGACCTTGCACAGGTGGCGCGAGAAGGTTATGAGTTCTGTGTCGTTAAGGCCACGGAAGGCCCATACGGCGACGGCACATCCACTCCTAATCCCTCCTACGGGACGCAGATCCATGCCGCCGCCAGCGCAGGGCTGCTAACGGGGGCGTACCACTGGCTGGTCGAGACGCCCGCTGAGGCCCAGGTGGATCTGTTCTTGGAAGCCGTAGGTGACGTCTCGGGCAAGCTGATTATGGTGGACTACGAGGCCTATCCTCATTTCCCCTCGCTAAGTCCTACGATGGCGACGCTCAGGGCGTTCGTAACGGAGCTTAGGAGTCGCATCGGCGATCACCCCATCCTCGTATATGCTGGGCAAGGATACTGGACCTCCCCACCTCCTAACGGCTCGATTCAGGACCTGGGCGTGACGACTTGGGATGCCTACTATCCTCTACACCCACAGCCTGGGCTGGGCTCGGTGTTGTACCAGCAAGGCAAACGCTTCGGGTGGGGCGAGAGGTGGGGCAATCAGGAGCCGAAGTTCTGGCAATTCAGTTCGCACGGCAGGGTCGCGGGTATGGAGATAGACGTCGACGCCTTCTCCGGTACCCGTGAGGAGCTCTATGCATTGGCAAGAGCTGACCTTCCCGATGTAGTACCTCAGGTCGAGGTGCCCGCGGCCAAGCCGCTCGTGCCGCCCGGCTTCGTGCCGCTCCGGGTGCAGCCCAACAGCCCCATCTACCAAGATCGCCATCCAACCCGCTACCAATGGCGCGAGGATGTCGCAGATCAGATACGCCGCATCTATGCCAAATTCCCCAACGTCCAGATCAATACGTATGTCGACCACCCTGAGGGTTTTAGGCGCGACGAGGACTCCTTCGACATCTGGGGCCCTGGTGGACGTAACGATCCGATAGGCTTTGACCTCGGGCAGCGCGTCTTCGACTTCGTCTTCACTGACCCGAACCCACCGTTGATCGACTGGTGCATCTGGCGACGGGCCATATGGTCAATCCGGACCAAACACTTTGAGCCGTTCGGAAATGATCCGTTCACGTTTCACGACGACCACTGCCACTTCACATTTGTTAGAGGTTGAGGCCGGAGAGTCTATATACTTAAGCTCGTAGAAAGGAAATCGTTAAGGAATCAGGCTGCAGAGTATGGCGGACACGTCTACAGCATGATGACCCACCTCTCTAAGTCATCGTCGATTCATCGGTAGCTGCTAGCGTGGTGATTACGAAGGGATGAAGCGACCGAACGAGTAGGAGAATAATGGAAGACGATAATGGCCTGTTCGCCTGCGACCTAGATGAGCTTGTCGGCTCAGACGACTGGCCTGAAGTACCAGAGGCAGGCGCCATGGACGCCGCCGCGGAACCCCTTATGGCCGCTTCGAGCGGGGGATGCAGAATCCGCTTCAACCTTCCTGGACCTGGCAACCTCCGCAAGATGCCAATGACGACGGTCGTGTCCTCGGACGGTTTCGACATGGACGTGGACCGACTCTACACTTGGGCACCGGCGCCGGATCAGGCTGGTGGACTCTCGGTAGCGGAGGTCGAGGCATCCGTGACTAAGATCTTCAGGGACTCGAAGAGCTGGATGGCTGCGGGCATAGCCTTGAGGCGTGTCCCGTTCGAGGAAGCCCAGTGTATCGTCGAGTACGTGGCCGCACCGCTAACGTGCGGCCCTGTGCATAACGCCGCCGGGTGCACCAGCGGTCCCGATAGCCGGCGGCTTATCAGGATGGTCGAGGGCACCTTTGGCAAGCACAAGGGGCTGATGCACGAACTCATCCACGCGTTCGGCCATGGGCGCCACAACACGATCGAGTCGTGCCCTTCGGTTATGGGCGGGCCCCCTGATATTTGGCCGAGCCCCTCTGACATCTCCAGCACCCGCCAATGGGCCCATTCTTGAGTAGGTCAGATACGCAGACCTGCGCCTAGAGCGATTTGCAAAGCAGGTGGTCCACGTGCCACCATGCGCGGCATGAACGCCTACTCCGAAGACCTGCGCAAGCAGATCATCGAGGCCCTTGGCCGGGGCGCCACCAAGAGCGAGACCGCCCGCTCGCGCCCAAGAAGCGCCCCGGCCTCAAGCCCAAGCTCGACGGGGCCGCCGAGAGGCTGCTGGAAAAAGACCTCGAAGAGAGGCCCGCGGCGACGCTGCGCCAGAGGCGCGAGTTCCTGCAGCAGGCGCGCGGGGTCTCGGTCAGCGAGGCCACGGTGAGCAGGGTGCTCAGGTGCCTGGGGTTCAGCCGAAAAAAAGATCTCTGGGAGCGGCGGAGCGCGACGAGTTCCTGAGAGCCGCCTGGAGAGCTTTGGTCTCAGGCGAGCTCGACGCGGCACGGCTAGTGTCCGTGGACGAGATGGGTGCCAACGTCTCGCTGGTCCCGCTCTACGCTTGGTCACGACGCGGGGAGCGGGCCTTTGCGAAGGCGCCGCGCAACTGGGGCAAGAACGTGACGCTTTTGGCGAGCATCACCCCGGAGGGTCTCGGGCCGTGCTTGGCGGTCTAAAACCATATACAGCTGCAGTCAGGCAAGGCGAGCAAGAGAGGGCTGTGCGCAAGGCAGCTGAGGAGCAGCGTCGCCGGATCAAGACCGGGCTTAGGGAGTCTGAGGGACGAAGCCGTCTCCAGGTAGAGAAAGAGCGTCAGAGGCGGCTCTGGTCGTCAAGTGCGTGCCGTGAGAGGAAGGCCACCCTGATGCCGCGATGATCGGGGAAGCTAGATACTGCGCGGTATTGGTGAGTCCCATCCAAGCGCTCCTGGAGGTCTTCTAGCGGCCTCTCGCCTC
>CADDZK010000140.1 GCA_902812425.1 Actinomycetota bacterium | reverse complement strand
GAGGTCGGCGGCGCGATACAGCACGACGCACTCGGCCCTCTGTCCGTCCCTCCCCGCGCGCCCCGCCTCCTGGATGTAGGCAGGAAGGCTACCTGGTACGCTCGAATGGACGACGAAGCGGACGTTCGGCTTGTCCACCCCCATCCCGAAGGCGACCGTAGCGACGACCACCGCGAGCTCGTCGGTCATGAAACGTTCCTGGACGTCGGCCCTCTGTACCGAGCCCATCCCCGCGTGGTAGGCCGCCGCGTCTACCCCGGAGCGACGCAGGCCCGCGGCCAGCTCCTCACATTCCTTGCGCGTCGTGGCGTAGACGATCCCAGGCGGCGCGGAGCTGCGGATGACGTCGAGTATGCGCGGCAGCTTGTCCCTCTTCTCCTTCGCCGGGATCACCCTGTAGGTCAGGTTCGGGCGGTTGAAGCTCGTAACGACGACCTCGGGCGAGCGCATCTTCAGGGATCGCAGGATGTCTTTGCGGACGCGGGGCGTCGCCGTCGCCGTCAGGGCGAGGACGGGCGGGTTCCCGAGGTCTTTAACAGCGCGCGGCAGAAACAGATAGTCGGGGCGAAAGTTGTGGCCCCACTCCGAGATGCAGTGGGCCTCGTCCACGACGAAGAGCCCGACGCCTGAGCGCCTGAGCGCCAGAACGAATTCGAGGGACCTCAGGCGCTCGGGGGCGACGTAAAGCATCTTCACCTCCCCCGTGCGCACCCTCCGCTCGACCTCCCAGCGCTCCTCCGGCGAGAGCCCCGAGTGCAGCGTCGCCGCGCCGGTTACGGAGCTCTGGAGAAGGGAGTCGACCTGGTCCTTCATCAGTGAGATCAGGGGCGAGACGATCACCGTCAGGCTCTCCTGCATCAGCGCAGGAACCTGGTAACAGAGGCTCTTGCCGCCCCCCGTAGGCATCACCGCCAGGGTATCCCTGCCTTCGAGGACGGCCCGGATCACCTCCTCCTGGCCGGGCCTGAACGAATCGAAGCCGAAGATCTCCTTGAGAACATTTAGAGGCACGGAGGTAAATATAAGGCCTCATCTCCTCCTAGACAAAGCGCAGGGGAACTCTTCAGCTCCGACGTGACCCGGCTCACCTTAGAATATCGGCGAATGACGCACACTGTTTAACGCGGAGCGTGCGCCCGGATGGACGGATACCGGATAATGGTCGTGGTTGGCTTCCTCCTCGCGTTTGCCAAGGCGAGGATGTGGCCGGTACCCGCCCGGCCATTCGCGGCCGCTTTGCTGCTCTGGTTACCCTTCTTCCTGTGCTACGGCGCCGCTATAGTCGACGTCCCGGTGGCGCGCGGGATCACCGGGGCAACGGGTCTCGCGGGTTCGGTCGCGTCACATCCGGACGTATGGAAGACGCTTTTGGCTTTCTCTTTAGGTGTGATCTCCGGCGGCTGGTCGGCCGCAAAGCTCCGCCGGTATTTCGGGCCAGCGGAGCGCCCTTAAGGGTTGTCCCGCTTGCTCCTGTCGGGTGCGAATCTGGGGATAGGCTTGAGGCCCTGTATCTGGCCGGGAGGACGGTCGCCACGGTCCTGAGCCTCCTCTTCCTGGGGCTGGCCCTCTTCGACGGCGTCGAGGAGGTCGTCGAGGGCTCGTCTTATCTCGAGGCAGGCCCTGCCGTAGGCGAGCTTGAAGCCGAGGGCAGGGGCAGCGAGCACGGGCAACACGCCGAGGAAGAAGAGCGGATTCTGCATCCCCGCGAGGATAAAGAGGGCTGCGAGCGTGGCCCCGAGAATGCCGGCGAGCGAGAGGTACTCCCCCCTCTGGTTGGAGAGATCCGCGGTCAGGTTCGCCTCGCAGCGCTGCTCTTCGTCTATGCCCTCGACGCGCAGCTCGACCATCCTGGCCTTGAGCAGCGTCCTGTGTCCCGAGAAGTCGAGCGTCCGGCGCACGACCCCGAGCTCGTCACCCGAGTCCCAGAGCGAGCCGACCTCCGTCTTCCGCCTGAGCTTGAGACCCTGTTCGAGCCGCAACAGCCCCTCGAGGTGCTCGCGGGTCCTCTCCGGGGGGCGCTCCACCGCGCGCACGGCCCGCAGACGCGCAGGGCCGTAGAACTTGCGGGCGAAGGAGTGGGGCTCGGCCGTCTTCTCCGAGGCCATATCCCACATCGCCCGGCGCACGTCCTGCTCCGGGATGCCTGCTGCCGCGGCCACCTGCACGAGGACCTCGGGGGAGACCGAAGGGGCGTCGTAGGAGTTGCGCGACCACCTGCGAGAGTTCAGCTCCGAAGCGCGGCGCAGGATCATCTCGACCTCCGCCGGTCTCAAGCGCTTGTCGCTGCTGCCCTCCATATGGGGCGTGATTCTACAGCTTTTGGAGCCTCTTTTTAGAGCCTCTGATCTCGCTTCGAGGTGATCGACAAGATACGGGGCGTGTCCTTCAGGTAGGACCAGCCCGAGAGCACGGTGAGGACTACGGCGACGAGCATGACCCACCACCCGATCTCCGACATGGCCCCCTGCCAGCCTCCGGCCCCCGGCTTGCCCAAGAGGAGTATGAAGACGGCGAGGCTCTGGGCGTTCATCTTCGCCTTGCCCCACTTGTTCGCGGCGATGACCTCACCGGCCTCGAGGGCGACCATCCTCAAGCCCGTTACGGCGAACTCCCGGATCACCATGACCGCGGCCATCCAGGCGGCCATAGAGTGCTCCCCCACGAGCGCGAAGAAGTGTGAGACGATGAGGGCCTTGTCGGCTATGGAGTCCATGAGCTTCCCGAAGCCCGTAACCTCGTTGTTGCGGCGGGCGACTATACCGTCGAAGTAATCGGTCAGGATCGCGGCTGCGTACAGAACTACGGCCAGTGGACGCGCCCATTCGAAGGGCAGGTAAAGCGCCCCCATCACGGGTACGACGGCGACGAGCCGTATCAGGGTGAGCTGGTTAGCGAGGCTCACGCGAACCTCTATCTTCTCGCAAACTCTCCCGCGCCTCGGTGTCGCGCCGCATCTACCTCTCCTCAGTCGGCCAGGGTCAACGTAGCACCTTTGTGGCCGCCTCTCAAGGTTATTGCTTGGTGGAGCCCCGGATCTGGGTGACGGCGGGCCTAAGGAAGATGCCGACGATCCAGTCCGCGGCGACGCGCACCTTGCTCTGCGGGCTGTTCAGGCGCACGAGGTAGGCGAGCCGCCAGAAGATCGCAGCGATCGCCCCGCTGAACCTGACGCCCATGACCTCGTTGACGGCAAAGTCGCTCCCAAGCTCGACGAGCTGACCTAAGGGCTTGTACTCGAACTCTTCGAGGTCGTCCTCGCCGTCCAGGGTCTTCATGACGTTGCGGGCGGCGACGTGTCCCTCCTGGATCGCGGCCTGGGCCGTGGGGGGGACGATCCTGCCCTCCTCCTGGTGCACGTCCTGGACGGCGGCGCAGTCCCCGACGGCCCAGATGTCGTCGTAACCTTCGACCCGGAGAGTCAGGTCGACCTTCAGGCCGGTCCGCTCGTCGTAGGGGAGCCCGAGATCGTGTATCGTCTGGTTAGGACGGTTGCCCGCCGTCCAGATCACGTTCTCCGTAGGTATCTGCCTGCCACCCTTCAGCTTGACGCAGTTCTCGGTGATTTCCTCCGCCATCGCGTTGGTCAGGACCTCGATGCGCTCGTTGACGAGCCTGGTACGGGCGGCACGCCTGAGGGCGGGGTCGAGTTCGGGAAGGATGTTGGGCAGGGCCTCTATGAGGTAGATCCTCACCCTGTAAGGGTCGATGTTCGGGTAGTCGGGGGCGAGGTTCTCGTGGACGAGGCTGTGGATCTCCGAGGCGACCTCGACCCCCGTAGCCCCACCCCCGATGACGACGAAGGTCAGCTTGGAGTCTGGCACGTCGTCGCGGATGAGGGAGACCTCCTCGAAGCGCTCTATGATGCGGTTGCGGACGCGCTCGGCGTCTTCGACCCCCCTCATGGTCATGCTGTGCTCCTCGACGCCAGGGATGCCGAAGAAGTTCGGCTGCCCGCCTAGAGAGATGATGAGTTGATCGTAGGGGAACTCGAGACCGCCTTCGGCCTTGGCGACCTTCCGTTCGGCGTCGATACCCGTGACCGTGGCCCGCCGGAAGCTCGCGCCGGCGAGTATGAGAGCCCGCCTCAAGGGCTGGGCGACGTTGCGCGCGTCGATGTCGCTGCTTACGATGCCCGGCACCATCGGCCAGAAGGTGAAGAAGTTTTCGCGCGCGATGACGAGGACACCCACGTCATCGCGGTGACGGGTCATCTTGCACAGGTCGGTCGCGACCGTGTACCCCCCGAACCCACCACCCACGACGAGCACCTTCTTCTCGAACTCGCTGTAGGGAGGTTTCTCCCAGGAAGCGTACCTGGGCGTCGGGTTGAGCGCCCGCCGCAGAGCCCCTAGCCCGAAGACCAACCCGCCGAGCGCCAGCCCACCTTTGACCAATCCGTTCATACAAGCCTCCCGCAAAGACTAGTTCCGGCCGGCCACGATACCCGCGCCCGCGACCTTACAATCTGTAACCTATCTTACCGAATGTTGGGAGATAACAAAACAGCACAGGGAGAGGCGGCTAGTAGATCGCCACCCTTACGGTCCTGCTGCGCGGTCCGTCGAACTCGGCGAGGAAGACGCCCTGCCAGCGACCGAGGTCAAGTCCCCCGTCCCTCACGAGCAGGGTCTGCGACTGTCCGAAGAGGCTGGTCAGGAAGTGCGAGTCGCTGTTGCCCTCGGCGTGCTCGAAGCGCACGTCGAGAGCACCCAGGAAAGCCCTGCAGGCGGCGGCCAGGTCCCTCGGCACATCCCTATCGTAGTCCTCGTTGACCGTCACCGCCGCCGTCGTGTGCGTCGATGATACGATGCAGACGCCGTCCTCAACGCCAGCCTCCCGCACAGCCCGTTTCACCTCGTCGGTGATCGAGACCAGCTCGTAACGTTCCCCGGTTTGAACCGGTATGTCACCGATCTTCATCCCTCTCCTCTCTCAAGTTCCAGGGCGCCGGGCAGATCCGCGATGCTGTCGATCACGAGGTCGGCCTCGCCCGTATCCGCCTGCCACTTTCCCGTCCTGACCTGTATACCCGCGAGACCGGCCCGTTTGGCCCCGGCGACGTCGGCCTCGGCATCGTCGCCGACCATGGCTACATCGTGTGCCGGGAGGCCGAGATCCTGGAGGGCGAGCCGGAAGAAGCCCTGCTCGGGCTTGCCGACGACGGCCGCCTGCTTCCCGCTCGCGTACTCGAGGGCAGCGACGAAAGGTCCCGCGTCCAGAGAGATCCCACCCTCCGTTCGCCAGTAGCGGTTCTTCTGCAGCGCCAGCAGTTCCGCGCCTTCCACGAGGTGGCGGAATGCGCCGTTCAGGCGGCCGTATGTGAACCCCTCCCCGAGGTCTCCGACCAGCACGTAGTCAGGGTGGTCATCGGTTATGGTTACTCCTGCCAGGTCTTCGAGTAGCGACTCATCCACGAGGGCGAAGCAGGTTCCGGCCCCTATCCTCCCTGCGGCGGCACGGGCTGGAGTGAAGACCTCCGCCTCCCCGAACTCGAAACCTAAAGCGAGCAGATGCTCACGCACCCACCTGCGCGGCCTCCTGGTGGTGTTGGTCACGTACCTGAGGGCGAAGCCCGAGGCCTCCAGAGAACCGAGGGCCTCCCTGGCGCCCGCGACCGGCTCGTCACCGACGTAGAGCGTGCCGTCCAGGTCAACGAGAAGTCCCTTCAGTCGCATGAGTCCATGATAGCCGCAGTGCGGGCGCTAGGCAGGGACGTTGTCGAGAGATCCCCACAGGTAAAGGCACGCGAGCGTGCGCTCGGGGCGCCAGGGAGCGGCTATCTCGCGCAGAATCTCGGCGTCGGGCAGTTCGGCAAGGCCGTAGGCCCGCTCGACGGCGCGGCGGATGCCGAGATCCCCTACGGGGGGCACGTCGCGGCGGCCGAGGTGGAAGATCAGGAACATGTCGAATTTGGAGACATAACGCTTGGGAGGTCGGTCTCGCGCTCCTCTAAGGGCTGACCCCCCACGCGCGTCCATTCGCCGGTTTCCTCGTCGAGTACGGTCTCCCGGTACGGACGCAAGAACTCCTCGTGTACTCTCTCCAGAGCTTCCGCGCTGATAGTGTTCTCTAGCTCCGCCAGAACCCCTGTGGCGGAGTCCACAGATGGCAGCGTGGAGGGGTCCAAGGTTAGCTCAATCTCGGGCGGGCGATCCTTGTGTACCGAGACCCGTAGCCCTACGCGCTCGTACACTTCGCGCCGGTGTTCGGGTGTGAACTCCTCCAGGGCGAACGCCGCGAGCGCGGAATAGACCAGCAGGACGACGTCCTTTTGCGTCTCCAGCCTCTCGACGTTACCGCGCCGGCCCCGTGCGGAGGCTATGGCCGCCTCCACAGTCTTGCGGTCCTCGTCTATCCTGGAGAGTTTCTCGCCCAACTCGTCTTTACTAACGATTTCTCCGTCAGCGTAGAGGTCGAGGAAGCGGGAACGCTTCGCGGCGAGTGCCTCTAGCTGTTTCCCGAGCGCGGTAAGTTCTCGGCCTGGGTCGCGGGCTATCCTTCTCTCGGCTTCTATCTTCTCGTCTATAGCCCGGAATAGTTCCGCCGGGTGGCGTAGAAGGTCGCCCACGGTTCTACAAACGTACTCTTCCAGCCGCTCGGCGCGATGGTAGCGGTTCTCACAGGCTGCGCTCGACTCGTTTATCTTGATGGGGCATACATAGTAAAAGGATCTCTTGCCCCTGCCGGACGTCATGTTCTGTCCTCTCATCGTCCGCCCACAATGCGCGCAGCGAGCCAGTCCGCCCGACAACTCCCAGAACCGCGCGTCACTCGACGCCGGGCGCAAGTTGCCCGCGATGGCGGCCCTTGCCTTCTCGACCGTCTCGGCGTCGAGACCTATTGACGGGATTGGGATGGGTATCCACTCCTCGTGTGGCCTCTCGGTAAAGCGACGGATGATCTTGTAAGACCCGTCCGGGCAGCGTTTACGACCCACCACCTCCGATGCGGTACGGTTGTGCCAGGAGATGCCGTAGGTCTTTTCCCACTCGAGCGTGGCCGCCACCGCCGTAGAGAGACGGTCCGCGAACGCTTCGGGAGCGTGAGGCATGTAGGCATCATCCAGGATCATGCGGCGGATGAATTGCCGGGACCACGTACGGGCGCTCTCCGGCGTCGGCACGCCCTCAAAGTCCAGGATGCGCTTTACGCCGTGCAGAGATTCACCGGCGGCCACAAGAGTGAAGATTCGGCGCACCACGGCGGCGGCTTCGGGTTCGACCTCGTAGGCATCGCGTGCCTCGTTGGGGCGGAAACCGTACTTTGATACGCGACCCAACTTGAGACCGCCGAGACGCGCTTTTTGCAGCCGCCCCCTGCGGGTCCTCTCGGCTATCTTGATTTTCTCGCCTTTTGATTGCCAGCCCTTGATGTACTTTAGTAGCTACCCCTCGTGGGAGTCGTCTCCCCAGTCGTCCAAGGCGATCCAGCGGCACCCGAAGCGCGCGGCCTCCTCGTCGAGGAGCGCTCTATGCACAGGATCGCGCGCGATGCGGTCAGCGTCTTGGGCCAGCACAACAGAAACGCCGCCATCTGCCACCAAGTCCCTCGCGCGGTCCATGCCGGGGCGCTCCAAGGACGCTCCGCTCTGCCCCGGATCGCTAACCTCTTCGATAACCTCGTACCCTTCACTCACCGCGTATTGCCTCAACGCCTCCATTTGTTGGGCCAGGGAATAGCCGGAGCGGGCTTGCTCGTCTGTGGACACACGGGCGTAGAGGATGGCGCGCTGTGGGCTGCGTCCGTTGGTACTAAGCATCGGCGCTCTCCTTCCGGGTGGGGAGTAGGTCCACGATCTCCACCCCCAGGGCGTCCGCGACCTTCTCCAGGGTTTGGATGCGCGGGATGTGCCTCCCCGCCTCCGCCTCGTATATGGTGCTTTTAACCACGCCTGCGCGGTCTGCTAACGCACGCTGGGAAAGTCCCCGCTCTTCCCTTATCCGTCTTAGATTCTCCACAGAGCGCCCCCTAAGATCCGTCTACTTCACGAGTGAATGATAGCTGACGGTGGGTTGAATTGTCCATACTGGTGGCGCGGAGGTGCGCGCAAATAGATAATGGATAGGTCGCATCTCCTTGCTCTTCACTCCCGGACCGCCCCGGCTTAGACTCAGGGAGTAATCGGTCGAGGGAAGAGAGGGAACCATGAATGAACTTACCCGCGAACTTGAGGTAATGGAGGTGATCGCTGCCTCCGACGCCATGAATAACGTGCGCGTGGACCTGGAGGACGCCCACGCGGATGGGCGGATAAATCCGGAGCGGTGGGAGGCGATCCGGCGCCATGTGTTCCCGGTCCTGGAGGCGGAGCGAGCGCGCCTGGACGCCGAATACCACCGCCTCCGGGTCCAACGTGGGCGCCCCGCCCACCCTTAGAGTAGCGAGGATTGGTTTTGCCGGTGTTTGTGTACATCCTGCACGCCGCCGATGGTGACGTGCTATACGTCGGAGTGACCAACAATTTAAGACGACGTATAGGCACGCACGCCCGGAGAAAGCCGTGGTTCACGGGAGTGTCCTACATCGAGACGCACTCCTCACTACGCATGCGGGTCACCAAGTGTGATCTCAACAGCGCAGCAATCACGTTATTGACCGCGGTTTCCCAGTCTGCCTCGAGAGCTTGGTCAAGTGAGAGGGTGTCGATGTTAGCGTCTCTTGCTTTCTTGACCGCGTTCTTCGTGAACCCCGATCGGGAAATGGCGACTACTCTGCGGACGCGGATCTTAGAGTACTTGCCGATGATCGCATCAATCCATTCCACATCTGCCTTGCGCTGCCTATCGCGGCACTCGACGGCGACTGTCTGTGGTGGCAGACCACCCGCAGGATCGGAGATGAGAATGTCAATTTCTCTATCGCTATCAATCGCTTCGTCGGTCAAATACACTGATTCTTCGACGGTGGCACTCGTCGGAGCGAGTTGCGACTGGATCAGGTACATCAAGCTCCGAAAGTCGTTCGTGCGTCGGGGCAACTAGGGACCCGAACTCACGAGAAACCATTACGTGCCTTCATACTGATTATTGTATACGGCACATATGCTTAGCGTAGTAAGTAATACGTTCCCATACGGTGAGCACATCGTGGTTGCCGGATAACCACCGTCCTCGGTGCACAATGTCTGCTAGGTGATTTGCACGCACTTCGGCGGAGGGAACGCTGTGGGCAATTCTCGCTTCTCTCAGCGCACTTCTATACCCCGCGCGGAGATGGTGATGTCAACCGGCGTACGTCGTGGTAGCCGACTTGGACTGTATTGTTCATCTCGCCTAATCAATCATCGGAGCACCGTTTCGAGAAGGTTGTCGTGTCCAGAGACTCCCACAGATAGAGACAGGCAAGTGTACGGTGCGGGCGCCAGGGCTCCGCAATAGCATGCAGCTCCTGGGGGCTGGGCATTGCGGGCAGGCAGTAGGACCTTTCAACTGCTCGCCGAATGCCAAGGTCGCCCACGGGCAGCACGTCCGCCCTAGCCAAGTGGAATATGAGAAACATATCCGCGGTCCACTGCCCAATGCCCTTGACCGCGACGAGCCTTGAGGCGACCTCGTCGTCGGGCAACTCGCGCAGCCTTGGGAGATCAAGGCCGCCCTCAAGCACATGCCGGGCCAGGTCCCAGAGG
>CADDZK010000139.1 GCA_902812425.1 Actinomycetota bacterium | reverse complement strand
GCGTTCTCGACGAGCCCACGGCCGGTCTCGACACCGCCACCAGGGAGGAGTTGCTGGGCTTGATACTGGGCCTGAGAGAGGCGGGTATCTCCGTCGTGCTCGTCTCCCACGACCTCGACGAGGTCGCCGAAGTTGCCGATAGGGTGTGCGCGCTGCACGAAGGAAGGGTACGCGCCATGGGGACCCCGGCCGAGGTATTCTACGGAGATCCCGCACAGGCTCCTGCGACCGTACGGGTTGTCTCGCTCCTGAGAGGGGCGAGACCGGAGGTCGGAGAGCCCGTGCGCTTCGATGAGACGCTCGCCGCTCTGAAGGCTCTGCCGGGGGTCTGAGGTGACGAGCCGGAGCCTCGGCCAGTTCTATCCCGTCGCCTCGGTCGTGCACGAGCTCGACCCGAGGGCCAAGATCGCGGCCACCGCCATGCTCGTCGCCGGGCTGTTCCTCGTCGACTCTACGAGGGGGCTCCTCTTCGTCGCCGCAGCACTCGTCGCGCTCGTCGCGGCGAGCCACATCCCGGCCCGTACGTTCTTGCGGCTCCTCAGGCCCGTGTTGTTTCTCGTGGTGCTCACGGTCCTGTTCCAGGTCCTCTTCTCGCGGGAGGGAGGTATGCTCTTCGAGTGGAGCATCTTCGAAATCCACTCTGGCGGGTTGAGGCTCGGGTTCTTCCTGGCCTTGAGGATACTGTTGCTCGTCTCCGTGGCCGGGTTGCTCACCGCGACGACCGCTCCGGTCGCGCTCGCAGACGGGATCGAAGACCTCCTCTCTCCTCTAAAGTGGGTGCGCTTTCCGGCGCACGAGGTTGCGATGATGATGACCATAGCGCTCCGCTTCATCCCTACTCTCGGGGAGGAGGCGGAGAAGATCACCAGGGCCCAGGCCGCCCGGGGTGCGGACTTCTCGGAGGGAGGACCCTTGCGCCGGGCGCGCGCCCTCGTCCCCGTGCTCGTGCCGCTGACCGTCGGCGCCTTTCGCCGCGCAGACGAGCTCGCAGAGGCGATGGAGAGCCGCGGCTACAGGGGAGGAGAGGGAAGGACCCGCTACCGCGAGCTTCGCTTCCGTACCCGTGACGCGATCGCGCTGGGTATCACGGTCCTCGTCCTTCTGGTGGGGGTTCTGCTGTGACGAAGTACGCCGGGCTCGTCGAGTACGACGGGGCTGACTTCGCGGGATGGGCCGCCCAGCCGGGACACAGGACCGTCGAGGGCGTACTCTCGGAGGCACTGGGTACGGTGTTGCGCCAGAGTGTCAGGATGAGCGTCGCCGGTCGAACGGACGCGGGGGTGCACGCGAGCGGGCAGGTCGTCTCCTTCGAGGCAGAGACGTACCTCAGCCCGGCCCTGATCTCCTACAAGACGACGGCGATACTTCCCAAAGACGTCGCGCTGCGGCGCTGCGTCACCGTACCTAACGAGTTCGACGCGCGCAGGGAGGCACGCAGCCGTACCTACGAGTACATGCTCGTAAACGACGAGATAAGATCCCCCCTCATGCGCTACCGCGCGGGCTACGCGCCGCAGAGGCTTGACCTGGACCTCCTGCAAGGAGCGGGGAAGCTCGTGGAGGGGACCCACGACTTCAGGGCCTTCACCCCATCCAAGAGCTACCACGTCCGCTTCGAGCGGGTCGTGACTCACTCGCGCTGGAGCCGGTACGACGACCTGCTAAGGTACCGCATAACCGCCGACTCGTTCCTGTACGGCATGGTCCGCACCCTGGTCGGTACTATGCTCGAGGTCGCCGAAGGGAAGAGGGAGCTTGCGGACTTCGGGCGGCTGCTCTCGGGCGCAGAGCGCACCGAGGCAGGGCCCGCCGTACAGAGCAGAGGGCTCACGCTCGTCGGCGTAGACTACGACTATCCGGATCTATGGAGGAGGCAGAGATGAACATGGACGATACGAGAGAGCTTCTGCGGGAGATAGACGCCTACGTCGAGAACCTCTTCGCCCCCTCTGACGAGGTCCTCGAAGCCGCCCTAAGGGACTCGCGGCGCGCGGGTCTGCCCGAGATAAACGTCTCGCCCAACGAGGGGAGGCTGCTGCAACTGCTCGTCGAGATAGCAGGGGCGCGTCGCATACTGGAGATCGGCACACTAGGCGGCTACAGCGCCATCCACTTCGCGCGCGTCCTGCCAGACGACGGATCTCTGATCTCCCTCGAGATAGACGAGCATCACGCGGGCGTCGCACGCAACAACGTCGAGCGGGCCGGGCTCTCAGACAAGATAGAGATACGCGTCGGCGACGCCCACGAGCTCCTCGCCGCCCTCGTCGAAGACGGCGAGGGGACCTTCGACCTCATCTTTATAGACGCTGACAAAGAGAGCTACCCCGCATATCTGGACTGGTCGTTGCGTCTCTCTAGGCCGGGCTCGCTCATCCTCGGCGACAACACCATCAGGGGCGGTAGCGTGCTCGACCCCAAGGACGCGACGGCGCGGGCGACCAACGAGTTCAACGAGAGAATAGCCAAAGACCCCGGGCTCTCCAGCATCGCGCTACCCCTGATCCGGGAGCGCATAGACGGCCTGACTATCGCGAAGGTGCTCTAGGCGTCTAGAGTTTTCTACCAGCCTCGCCGCCGGGAGTTGTAGCCGAGGAGGAAAGATTTGATCGGCCTCACGAAGCGCCGGACGGGCCCTGCTCCGCCTCGACGAGCGCCGCGAGTTTCGCGAGTGAAGACCGCCAGCCGGTCTCATTGTCGGCGGGCGGCAGGCCGCGCGGTAGCCCGTCGTGCACGGCGCATCTACGCCTGTCGCTGTGGCATCGCGAGGCATACCCGACGGCCGAACTCTAAGACCGTCGCCATTGGGGAATACAAGCTCGCTAGCTTGCCGGTTTGGGGTACTTGGTGGCTGGTGCTTTTGTCAATGTATGCTACTATTTGATCCGTTCGAAGGCCTTTTGAGTTCGTAAAACCTCCGGAGGATCATGAAGAGTTACATGGCGCGGCCCCTTGAGGTCGAGCGGAAATGGTACGTCGTAGACGCGGAGGGGAAGCACCTCGGGCGTCTGGCGACGGAGATAGCGCGTATTCTGCGCGGCAAGAACAAGCCGCAGTACACGCCGCACGTCGACGTTGGCGACTTCGTGGTCGTCGTGAACGCTGATCGGGTTCTCGTGACGGGCAGGAAGGCCGAGCAGAGGGTCTACAGGCGGCACTCCGGCTATCCTGGCGGCATGAGGGAGACGAGCTACGAGCAGATGCTCGCGCGCAAGCCGACCGAGATCCTGCGCAAGGCCGTCTACGGGATGATGCCGAAGACCCGCCTCGCGAGGAGGCAGTTCAAGAAGTTGAAGATCTACGCGGGACCGGAGCATCCACACGCCGCTCAGGACCCGCAGACGCTCGAGGTGAAGTAGATGGCAGAGGCTCTGTACAAAGGGACGGGACGGCGCAAGACCGCGGTGGCGCGGGTGAGGCTGCTCCCCGGTGAAGGCGAGATCACGGTGAACGGCCGCGACCTGGACGAGTACTTCTCCCGTCCGGCCTACCGCACGGCGGTACGCTCGCCGCTCGAGCTCCTCGGCCTCGCAGGCCGCTACGAGGTCGTCGCCAAGATCGAGGGCGGCGGCCCGACGGGGCAGGCCGAGGCCCTGCGTCACGGCATCGCACGGGCGCTCGCCGAGGAGTCGCAGGAGGCGAGGGGCGAGCTGAAGAGCGCGGGGATGCTCACCCGTGACTCGAGGGCCGTCGAGCGCAAGAAGTACGGCCTGAAGAAGGCCCGCAAGCGCCCGCAGTTCTCCAAGCGCTAGATCAGAAGACAGCGTCTTCACGTCGGGCTCCTTTCGTGCGGCGGAAGGGGCCCGTTCTACGCCCGGGACGGTTGCTTTAGAGAATGGACCGGCATGAGTCCGAGCACATCGAGTACGCGCCCTTCGAGGTCGAAGAACACCTCTCGGGTGTCCTCGCGCTGTGCGAGGCGGCAGGATGGGAGAGCTTCCGCCAGAGCTCCGACCTCGCGCGCCGCTCCCTCACCGCGCCCGGCGTGTGCACGATGGTCGCGCTAAGGGGGAGGGATGTGATCGGCTTCGCCCAGATGCAGGGTGATGGAGTTCTGCAGGCCCACCTCTCTTTGATCGCCGTGGCCGAAGGTTTCAGGAGAGAGGGTGTCGGACGACGGCTCGTCGAGGAAGCAGCTCTTCGCTGCGGTGCTCGGAGGGTGGATCTCATCTCCTCCAGGGAGAGCGAGGCCTTCTACGAGTCTTTCGCGCACCGTTCGCGGGCCGGGTTCAGGATCTACCCCTCCAGCGAAGAAGGGGAGGCCGGTTGACGAGAACCATAGCTTTCGGGACGGACGGGGTTCGCGGGGTCGCCAACAAGGGGCTCCTGCCAGAGGACGCCCTGCGCCTCGGGCTCGCCGCTTCGCGCGTCTTCGGAGGAAAGGTCCTTATCGGACGCGATACCCGCCTCTCCGGGGATATGCTCTCTCGCGCCCTCTCCGCCGGTCTCACGAGCGGCGGAGCGGCGGTCGTTGACCTCGGTGTCCTGCCAACGCCAGGCGTCGCAGCCCTCGCGCCGCTTCTCGGGGCCAGTGCCGCCGGCGTCGTCAGCGCCTCGCACAACCCTTACCCGGACAACGGTATCAAGTTCTTCTCGGGAGAGGGACGCAAGCTCTCCGCGGAGAAGGAGCGCGAGATAGAAGACCTGTTCGAAGACGACGCCCCGCGCCCGACCGGAGGCGGGGTCGGCACGGTCGAGGTGCTTGGTGACGCCGCGCGGCTGTATGCAGAGAGCGTGCTGGATCATCTGCGTCCGTCTGCTAGGGGCGTGAAGGTGCTCCTCGACTGCGCCAACGGGGCGGCCTACGAGGTCGCGCCCCTGGTGTTCGGGGAGGCAGGCGTGGATCTCACCCTCAAAGGGACGAAGCCTACGGGAACGAACATCAACGAGGGGTGTGGCTCGACGCACGTCGATGCGCTCGACGCCTCGGGTCACGACGTGGCCTTCGCCTTCGACGGAGACGCAGACAGGGTGCTCGCCGTTGACGAGAAAGGGAACGTCGTTGACGGGGACAGGATCATCGCCATCCTCGCGCGCGACATGAAGGAGCGAGGAGTCCTCTCCGGCGAGGTCGTTGTCACGGTGATGAGCAACCTCGGCTTCTTCAGGGCTATGGAGGCGATGGAGATACCCTGCGAGGTGACGGACGTAGGGGACAGGTACGTCGCAGAGGCTATGGGCAGGCTCGGAGCACCTCTGGGCGGGGAGCAATCCGGACATGTGATCCTCTCCGAGTACGTAACGACGGGGGACGGCATAGTTACGGCGCTCGCGCTCCTCGACGTTATGGCCCGCAGCGGGAGGCCGCTCTCCGAGCTGGCTGGGGTGATGGAGGTGTATCCGCAGACGCTCATCAACGTGAGGGTCGAGGAGCCTGGGGCTGCGAAGGCCGTCGCCGCTTCGGAGGCGCTCGAGCGGGCCGTCGCCGAGGCGAAGAGCACCCTCGGCGAGGACGGGCGCGTGCTCCTGAGGCCGAGCGGGACGGAGCCCGTAGTGCGGGTGATGGTAGAGCATGCTGACGAGACGGTGTGCCGGGAGGTCTGCGAGGAGATCTCGCGGGCCGTCGCGGACGCAGGTAAGGAGGGAACTTGAGGTTTGTAGGTTGCGCTCTAGCGTGGAGGCCGGGTGAAGCGCGGGACAAGGTCTCGTGCCTGGTGGTGATGGACGAGCGGGGAAGCATCATCGCCAACTCCTTCGCCGCTGGCCCGAAGGACATAGCCGAAGCCGTCGAGGGCTACAGCGTGGAGCGGCGAGGCGTCATCGTCGGCGTCGACGCGCCGCTCGCCGTCCCGAACGAGAGGGGGACGCGCAAGATAGAACGCATCCTCTCCAAGGTAGCCCTGCCCGCCTACTCGGCGAGCCGCAGGATGTTCGGCGGCGAGCCTTACTCTGAGGAGTTGCTTGCCGAGTTTGAGAGGGTCGGTGTCGAGTACACGGACTACCCCTTCCCGAGGGAGAGGGGCCAGAGCGTGGTAGTGGAGGTAGACTCGGCGGCGACGCTGAAGGTCCTCTCCCTGGAACGCTCCGGCGCTTCGACCAACGGCGACCTCGCGCAGCAGCTGCGCGCGATGAGCGACCCCAAGTTCCGCAAGGGCAACAAGGAGGGGAGGGCGGCGGCGCTCAAGGGCGCCATCGAGGTCCTCTGGGACACCCCTGGCTTGAGGCTCAGGACGGGCAACCTCTCCGCGGACATCTCAGCCCCCGAGAACGTCGACGTCTCCAAGCTCGACGTCTCGGCCTCGATGTCGCACGCGGACCTGGATCGCACGGCGAGCCTGGTCGAGGGTACGCTCGCAGCCTACACGGTACACCGTCACTGGAGAGGGCGCGACGGCTCGATCGTGGTGGGTGCGGGAGACGAGGGCTCCGTGCTGCTGCCGGCGAAGGACGCCCTGCGCGAGCGTCTGGCCGAAGAGTGCGGCACGGCGAGAGTGCCCTACGTGTAGCCCCGTGTGCTGGCATGTTCCCCTGTCGTATCCTACCCTGTAATGGCAAACCTGAAGAGAGCTACTCGGAGAGGACCACGGCGGCGGTGAAGGTCGTATCGTTGAACGTAGCCCTGCCATCGACGCGGCGCTACGGACGTGAAGAGGTGAGAACGGGCGGGGCCAAAAAGCCCGTCCCGAGCGCCACCCTCCGTCTCGAAGGTTTCGAAGGTGACGGACAGGCCGATCTAGTGAACCACGGCGGGGCTGAGAAAGCCGTGTGCGTCTACCCCTTCGACCACTACGCGTACTGGGAGAGAGAGCTGGGGCGCAGGCTCGCGCCCGCCGCCTTCTCCGAGAACCTGACCGTCTCGGGGGCCGTGGAGACGGGCGTCTGCATAGGCGACGTGTTCAGGGTGGGGGAGGCTGTGGTCAGGATCAGCCAGCCGAGGATGCCATGCAGCAAGCTGGCAGGCAAGAACGGGGAGAGGCTGCTGACGAAGTGGGTCGGAGAGACGGGCTACACAGGGTTCTACATGCGGGTCTTGTCGGAGGGGCTCGTGAGAGCGGGCGACGCCTTCGAGCGCGTCGAGAGCCATCCCGACCTCATCCCCATAGCCAAGGTCAACGACATCATCTACGGACGGTCGGAGGACACACGGCTCATAGAACGCCTCGCGAGCCTCCCGGAGTTCGGCGGCCGCGCCCACTTCGCGGAGCGTCTGGGGCGAGAGATGAGCCGTCCGTGAGCCTCAAGGTACGCATCATACCGTGTCTCGACGTGGACGCCGGGCGCGTCGTGAAGGGGACGAACTTCACCAACCTGAGGGACGCCGGAGACCCCGTGGAGCTCGCCGCCCTCTACGACAGGGAGGGTGCCGATGAGATCGTCTTCTACGACATCACCGCCTCCCACGAGGGGAGAGAGACCGCCGCGACGCTAGCCCGTCGCGCCGCCGAGGAGGTCTTCGTCCCCTATACCATTGGCGGTGGCGTCAGGACGGCGGACGACATGCGGGCCATGCTGCGCGCGGGGGCCGACAAGGTCTCAATAAATAGCGCCGCCGTGAGGAACCCTGACCTCATCACGGAGGGGGCTGAACGCTTCGGGAGCCAGTGCGTCGTCCTCAGCGTCGACGTCAAGCGGCGTAGCTTCTCCCCGGGCTGGGAGGTCTACCTGAACGGAGGGCGCGTCAACACGGGGATGGACGCTGTCGGGTGGCTCGTCGAGGGAGAGAGGCGGGGGGCGGGAGAGTTCGTCCTGAACAGCATGGACGCAGACGGGACGGAGACGGGTTATGACCTCGGCCTGATCTCCGCCGTCGCGGAGAAGACGACCCTCCCCATCGTCGCCTCCGGCGGGGCGGGGAGCCCCGAGCACATGATCGCCGCGGTCAACGCGGGGGCCGGGGCCGTGCTCGCCGCGAGCATCTTCCACTTCGGCGAGTACAGCATAGCCGAGGTCAAGGAGCACATGATGCAGGCCGGTATCCCTGTTCGGCTTGTGGACCCCGAGCGGGAGGTCGAGCGTGGCAGATAGAACGGCGCTGGTAGTCATCGACGTCCAGCTCGCGATGTTCGTCGATACTCCAGGGGAACCACCTGTTCCCGGTGGGGAGCGTCTGCTGGAGAAGGTCCGGGGTCTCATAGATGAGGCCCGCGAGGCGGGCGTGCCGGTGATCTACGTGCAGCATTGCGAGGAGGCGGGCAGTCCACTGGAAGAAGGCACGGAAGGATGGAAGATACACCCGCGCATCGCCCCACTCGAAGGAGATGTCGTCGTCAAGAAGCGGACTCCGGACTCGTTCCTCGACACGACCCTGCGCGAGGAGTTGGGATCGAGGGACATCGATGGCGTGATTCTCGCGGGGATGCAGACCGAGTACTGCGCGGATACGACGTGCCGGCGGGCCTTCAGCCTGGGCTACGACGTGACGCTGGTGAAGGATGCGCACGGCACCTGGGACGGTGACGATCTCTCTGCGGCGCAGATCATCGCCCACCACAACGAGGTGCTCGGCAGTTGCTTCGCGACGGCGATGAACGCTGGTGAGATCCGATTCGAAGAGCCGGCGACGAAATGACGCGGGCCAACGACAGCGTAGAGTTCGACCAGAACGGTCTCGTCCCCGTCGTCGCCCAGGACGCTGCGACCGGCAAGGTGCTGACGCTCGCTTACGCGAACAGCGAGGCGCTGGAGAAGACGCTCGCGAGCGGCGAGGCCCACTACTACTCCCGCTCGCGCTCCGAGCTCTGGCGCAAGGGCGCGACCAGCGGCAACACGCAAAGAGTAGTCGAGGTGAGGGTCGACTGCGACGGGGACGCACTCCTCTACAGGGTAGAGCCTCGCGGACCGGCCTGCCACACGGGCGAGGAGAGCTGCTTCTTCACTACTCTGAACGGGGTGGGAGCTGCCAACTCTGACCAGGAGATCTCTTTCGGGACGATGGTCGAGCGGCTCGCCGGGACGATATCCCAGCGTCACAGGGAGATGCCGGAAGGGTCGTACACGGCCTCCCTGATCGAACGCGGACCCGAGCGGCTGGCCCAGAAGGTGGGGGAGGAGGCCGTCGAGGTCGTGGTTGCGGCGCTTGTGAACGAGAGGCTCGCCGAGGAGGCTGCCGACCTCGTCTACCACTTGCTTGTATTGCTCGAGGAACGGGGCGTAGGTATCGAGGACGTGTCTAAGGTGCTGCATGATAGGCACGGCTAGCCTGAACCTCGTCCCCTCGCTCGGAGAGGCCCGCACTCTCGCCCGCTCCTACGACGTGGTGCCGCTCTACGCTGAGTTCATCGGAGACCTTGAGACGCCGATCTCCGCCGTCCTCAGGTTCGCCGAGGAGGACACGGTCTTTCTGCTCGAGAGCGCGGAGTCAGCGGAGAGGTTCGGCCGCTACTCGTTCTTAGGCTTCGACCCCAAACGCACGCTCTCCTACCGCGACGGTCTCTACACGGTCGTCGACGCAGACGGCGTACGCGAGGTTCCCGCACGAGACCCCTTCAGGGGCCTCGCAGAGATCGTCGGCAAGAAGAGCGTGGCGCCGCTGCCGAACCTACCCGCCTTCGTCGGAGGCGCCGTCGGGTACTTCTCCTACGACGCCGTGCGTTACCTGGAGCGTCTGCCAGCGGAGCTAGCACCAGAAGACGACCTGGACGTCCCCGAGGCCTACTTCGCCGTCACGGACACCCTCATCGTCTTCGACCACCTCAGGCACAAGGTG
>CADDZK010000138.1 GCA_902812425.1 Actinomycetota bacterium | reverse complement strand
GCGCGGGGTCTTTATTCAGGGTGCGTCGGCCCTCCTGAGCCGTCTCGACGACCTCGACCCCGGTAGCCTCTCGGCCGTAATAGAGGTCTTCGAGCGCAGGCGCTGGTTGCTGCGCCTGATGGGCGACGCCCTCCGGCGCTCGGTTTCGAGGAGCGGCGTCGTCGTCTCGATCGGCACCGAGAGCGGTTTCCTGAACCTGACGGGAACGAGCCTGGTGGCCTCCGCCTACAGCCATCGCGAGCGACCCTACGGGGTGGTCAGCCTTATCGGCCCCAAGCGGATGGACTATGACGCGGCCATCACTACCGTGCGCTCCGCCGCAGAGGCCCTGACAAACTGCCTGGACGCCAGGTTCTAGTTGGCGACGAAGCGCGACTACTACGAGATTCTGGGCGTGTCCCGGGAAGCGTCGGAGGCGGAGATCAAGAAGGCCTACCGCCGGGCCGCCCGTTCCCACCACCCTGACGCCAACCCTGGCGACCACGGGGCCGAGGATCGCTTCAAGGAACTGACGGAGGCCTACGAGGTTCTCTCGAACCCCGAATCCCGCCGCGCCTACGATACCTACGGCCACCAGGTGCCGCGCGGCGCGGGGGCCACGGGCTACCCCGGCGGGGAGCCGTTCGGAGGCTTCGAGGACATCTTCGAAGCTTTCTTCGGCAACCGTTTCGGCGGTGGCGGCTCTTTCTTCGGCGCCTCTACGGCGCAGAGACCAAGTCGCGGTAGTGACGCTGAGGTCGAGGTTGAGGTGTCTCTGCGGGAGGCCGCTTTCGGTATAGACCGTGAGGTCAACGTCCAGGTGGTCAGGAACTGCGAGGTCTGCGACGGCGTGGGGGGTACGGAGTCGCACGTCTGTCCCACCTGCAGGGGCGCGGGATCGGTAAGGACGGTGCGCGAGAGCATCCTGGGCCAGATGGTGACCACGCAGACTTGCTCGGCGTGCGGCGGGCGCGGCCGTGTCATCGACGCCTACTGCGACAACTGTCGTGGCAGCGGCAGGGTTTCGGAGGTGCAGACCCGCAGGCTCAGGATCCCCGAAGGGATCGAGACGGGTATGCGGCTGAAGGTCTCGGGCGCGGGACACGCTGGTGACCCCGGCGGACCGGTGGGCGATCTCTACGTCAGGGTAAAGGTTAAAGAAGATCCCGAACTTCTGCGGGATGGGGAGGATTTGATCCATCACATGAAGGTTAGCTTCGTCGAGGCGGCGCTCGGGGCCGAGGTGGAGGTGCCCACGCTCGAAGGGACGAGACCCGTGAGGGTCGAGTCAGGCACCCAGCCGGGGGCGACGCTCACCCTCAGGGGCGAGGGGATGCCGCGGCTCAGGCGGCGAGGACGCGGGGATCTCAAGGTCGTCGTTGACGTGATGGTGCCGACCCGGCTGACGGCGGAGCAGAGGGAGTTGCTCGAGAGGTTCGAGACGGTCAGCGGCGAAGAGACGTACAACGGTGGTGGAGGCTCCTTCTTCGACCGTCTCAGGGGAGTCTTCAGGTAGGGGGGCTTCGTTACGCGTACGCCCATAACCCGTGTCTTCGTGGACTTCGCACTGGAGCCTGGCGGTGTTCTGGAGCTGCCCGTGGGTGAGGCTCACCACGTTCTCAAGGTCCTGCGCGGCCGGTCGGGGGATTCTATAGAGGTGGTAGACGGTGCGGGACGGCTCTTCAGTGCCGAGTTGCACGGTGCGAGAGAAGCATCTGTTCTGGAGGAGCTGGCGGTGCCAGACCTTGCCGATGTCGATGTCTCGCTCTATCAGGCGGTGCCGAAGGGTGGACGGATGGATCTCGTGGTCGAGAAGGCTACCGAGGTCGGGGCCGCGAGGATCGTACCGCTCCTGACCGAGCGCGGTGTCGTGAGCCCGCGCGAGGGCAAGATCGGGCGCTGGCGGCGGGTGGCCGAGGCGGCGGCACGCCAGTCGCTCAGGCTCAGCGTTCCCGAAGTGGCGGAGTCGGTGCCTTTCGAGGAGGCCGTCTTCGGCGCGGGGGAGAGGGGGGTACTCCTGCACAATGCCGTGGGGCTACCGCCCGTCGAGACCGTCGCGGACAATCCCGTCAGCCTCTTCGTCGGGCCTGAAGGCGGGTGGAGTGGGGGCGAGCTGCGGATCGCCGAGGAGGCCGGCGTCGCCTTCGGCGGGCTTGGACCGTACAGGCTTCGCAGCGAGACCGCCGGCGTCGTCGCCGTTGCGCGGGCGCTAGCCACGTTGCACAGTAAGGTCAGACCCTAGAGGAGGTGGTCGTGAGCGAGGCCGAGTGCATATTCTGTAAGATAGCGCGAGGGGAAATGGACGCCGAGGTGGTCCACGACGAGGACGATGTGCTTGCCTTCAAAGACATAAATGGGAAGGCTCCCGTCCACGTCCTCGTCATCCCGAGGCAGCACGTCGCGAACCTGGAGGAGATCGGGGACCTGCCCGACGCCGTGGTCAAGCGGCTCTTCGAGGTGTCGAGCGCCGCTGCACAGAAGCTCGGCGTCACGGAGGGCGGATACGCCGTCAGGGTCAACAACGGGCCTGACGCCGGGCAGGAGGTCTTCCACCTCCACCTGCACGTCATGGGCGGCAAGAGGCTCGGGATGCCGTGAGCGTGGGGGAACAGATACAGAACGACACCAAAGCGGCGATGAAGGAGCGCGACAGGACACGCGTCGGCGCCCTGCGGATGCTCGGCGCGGCGCTCAAGAACGCCGAGATAGAGGCGGGGAGGCCGCTCACCGAGCAGGAGGAGCAGACCGTCCTCAGACGCCAGCTCAAGCAGCGCGACGAGTCGGCGGAGGCTTTCCGCAGGGCGGGAAGGGAGGAGCGGGCGGCGGCGGAGTCGGCGGAGGCTGAGATCGTACGCTCCTACCTGCCCGAGCCCCTCTCTCAGGAAGAGCTGGAAGAGATAGTGGAGCGGGCCATGAACGAGACGGGGGCGACCAGCATGAGGGACATGGGGGCCGTCATGGGACGTGCCATGGAGCTCTCGGGGGGCCGTGCGGAAGGGCGCGAGCTCTCCGCGCTGGTGCGCGGTCGGCTGCAATGAAGGCCTCACTGAAGGCTTCAGGTTTCAGCCAACGGGCAACAGCCCGAATAATCTCCCCGCACATCGGGACAATGACCGACTGCCTGACGGCGGCGCCGGAGGACCTCGTAATGGCTGGGGCGTCATCCGACGAGGGGCTGACGGCTGAAACCTATAACCTGAAAAGGAGCCAAGACGGACACTAGAACTGGCAGCCAGGTAGAAGTCAAGCTCGTCATACCGCCGGGCCGCACGCTCGAGGTCTTCGGGGATCGGGACTCCGTCTTGAGGCGTGTCGAGGAGCTCGTCGAGTGCGAGGTAGTCGTGCGGGGGAACGAGATCGTCCTGCGCGGCACCGAGGCGGCGGTGGAGAGGGCCGAGGCCGTCTTCGACGGCCTCGTCGGTCTCGCCGAAGAGGGGCATCACCCGACGCCGGAGACGGCCGAGCGCCTCTACAAGATGGCTGACGGTGGCGGAGGGCGGGAGGTGCTCGGGGACGTCATCCTCACGCACCGGGGGCGCAGGGTCGCGCCGAAGACCCGCAACCAGAAGGCCTACACCGACGCAATACGCCAGTACCAGGTCGTCTTCGGCATCGGACCGGCGGGGACAGGGAAGACGTACCTGGCCGTGGCACTGGCCGTCGAGGCGCTAAACAGGGGCGAGGTATCCAGGATCATACTAACCAGGCCCGCGGTCGAGGCCGGGGAGTCGCTCGGATACTTGCCAGGGGACGTCATGGCCAAGGTAGACCCCTACTTCAGGCCGCTCTACGACGCGCTCTACGAGATGGTCGACCCCGGGAAGTTTCAGGCGCACCTCGAGCGCGGTATAATCGAGATAGCACCCCTGGCATTCATGAGAGGCCGGACCTTGAACGACGCGTTCATCATTCTGGATGAGGCGCAAAATACCACCCCCCAGCAGATGAAGATGTTCCTCACGCGCCTCGGCTTCGGCTCCAAGATGGTCATCACCGGCGACATAACGCAGGTGGACCTTCCGAAGGGCCGCATAAGCGGCCTGCAGGATGCCAGGAACGCGCTCACGGGCGTCGAAGGCGTATCATTCGTCGGGCTCAGGCGCGACGACATCGTCCGTAGCGACCTCGTCATGCGTATAGTTGATGCCTACGAAGGTGCCGGAGGGGACGAGAGAGCCTAGGCCATCGAGCCGGGAGCAGCCATGAAAATCAGGAAGAAAAGTCCTACAAGACTCGTGAGCAAAAAGGTCGACGAACTCCACCGCTCGCCGACGCGGTTCGAAAGGTCGAGGGCGTGGCTCGAGAGGGTCCCGAAGGTCAGGCTCTACGTCTGGATCACCTTTCTGACTTGGCTAGCCCTCACGGCGCTCATCGGGATCGGCCCGAGGCCTTTGATCGAGCGGGTGATCGCGCAGGGGATAATAGACCCGAGCGACCGGGCGCGGCTCGAGTCGCTCGACCTGCTCCACCAGTCTGACCCCTGGATGGCACTGCTCGGTGTTGGCATAGTAGTCGCCGCCGAGATGTGGATGGCCTGGTACTTTCTGGAGCGCTTCGGGCGGCGCATACTCAAGACGAACACGGCGATCCGGCTCGTGCTCGCGGCCTCGCTCACGGTCCTATTCACGGCGCTGGCCCGCTTCTTTATCGAGCTCAACTTCCAGCCTTATCTGACGCCGCTCGCCGGCCTCTCGATCATCGGAACCATGTTGCTAGGGCCGAGGCTGATGTTCCTTATGGTCGTGATCACCAGCGTCAACGTCGGTATCCTGAGCGGCAACAACTTCCTCCTGACGGCGGCCCTGTTGCTCGGGTCGGGGTTTGCGATCTACACGACGGTGCGTGTGGACTCGCGCCAGCGTCTGATGAAGGCAGGGCTGGTCATCGCCGCGGTGATGAGCGTCGTGACGTTCGCCGTCGGGTTGATCGGTGGGGGCGGCCTGAAAGATGCCCTGTGGCTGGGCGTTCTCGGCCTCGGAAACGGCCTCCTCTCCCTGATGCTAGCGACGGTGCTCCTGCCGCTGCTCGAGGACGCCTTCAACATCCTCACGCCGATGAAGCTGCTAGAACTCTCCGACCCCCGTCACCCCCTGCTCGACAAATTATTGCGCAACGCCCCTGGTACGTTCTCCCACTCTATGCAGGTAGGTCTCCTCGCGGAGAGAGCCGCAGAGAGGGTCGGGGCCGACGCGTTGCTCGCCCAGGTCGGCGCCTACTACCACGACATCGGCAAGATGGAACATCCAGCCTACTTCGTAGAGAACCAGATCGCCCAGATCAACCCTCATGCAGCCCTCTCGCCGACGCTCTCGGCCAAGGTAATCAAACGCCACGTGAAGGACGGCCTGGAGATAGGTAAGGCCTGGGGCCTGCCGCAGGAGATCCTGGACATCATCGCCCAGCACCACGGCTCGACCCGCATCGAGTACTTCTACCGCAAAGCCCTCGAAGACGCCCCCGACGAGGAGGCCGTGCGCGAGTCCGACTTCCGCTACTCGAGCGGCCTGCCGAGGTCCAGGGAGGCTGGTATCCTGATGCTCGCCGACTCGATAGAGGCTACCGTGAAGTCCCTGCCGAAGCCGACCCCGAAGCGTATTGAGGACGTCGTCGCGGATACCGTCAGGAAGAGGCTTCAGGACGGCCAGTTCGACGAGTGCCAGCTGACGATGCACGACATACACGAGGCGGGGGAGGCCATCAGGGAGGCGCTCATCGGTTTCCTCGGGCCGCGTATCGAGTATCCGGAAGCCCCGGGCGACGCCCGCAACAACGCCAAGGCGGCGGGTTAGCCCGTGGATGCTATTGACGGAGACACCACCTGAGGAGATACCCGCCTATGTCCGTCGCCGTCCTGGACGAGGTGGGCCACGCCGGACTCGACGAGGGAGGCGCCGCCCGCCTCTTCGCCGCTTCTTTCTCTAGACTGGGTCTCGATGTCGGCCGCATCGGCGAGGTCTCCGTGGCCCTGGTGGACCCCGGGACGATCCGGGATCTCAACCTGAAGTTCAGAGGAAAAGACGAGCCGACCGACGTGCTCAGCTTCGAGGTAGACGGGCCATACGGAGAGATGGTAGGGGAGGTCGTGATCTGCCCGCGATACGCTCGACCTGAGATGGGGGTCGAGGAACTGGTAGTGCACGGCGCGCTACACTTGGGCGGTATGGACCACGGAGAGGACTTTGAAGCCAGCGAGATGGCAAAGGTCCAGCGAGCCGTAATGGAGGAGCTGCGTGGCGAAGAAGGTTGAGCCGCCGAGAAAGGGACAGCAGGGTGTGGCCCGCAGCTTCGAGCACGCCTACCGGGGTATGATCTCCGCGGTCCGCACCCAGCGCAATATGCGCTTTCACGTCGTCGTCGCCGTTCTCGTCCTCGTGGCCAGCCTGCTCGTCGGCGTTAGTAAACTGGAGCTCGCGGTTCTGGTTCTGACCATACTACTGGTCTTCGTAACCGAGCTTTTCAACACGGCGATGGAGTTCGTCGTCGACCTCGCTACAAAGGAGTACCACCCGCTCGCCAAGCTCGCCAAGGACATCTCTGCTGGGGCTGTCCTGGTCTCCAGCGTCGGGGCCCTGCTCGTCGGCTATCTCGTTCTGGCGGACGACCTCGGCCCGCTCTCGCTGGCGACCCTACAGAGCATCAGGCGCCAGCCGGCCCACCTCACGCTCGTCTCGCTCGCAGTGGTGATTCTCATCGTGCTTCTCGGCAAGGCGCTCACGCACTCGCCCAACTCCTTCGCTGGAGGGATGCCTTCCGGGCACGCCGCTGTCGCTTTCGCCGGATGGGTGGCGGCGAGCTTCATAGCCGTCGAGGGTGGCGCGGGATCCTACGCCGGGCTGGTCTCCGTGATCACACTCCTCATGGCCTTGCTAGTGTGCCAGAGCCGCGTCGAGAGCGGCCTGCACAGCGTCTATCAGGTGTTGATGGGGGCCGTGATCGGGGTTCTCGTTACTACGGCCGCCTTTCAACTGTTATGAGGGGGTAGAGGTTGGACCTGGAGACCGTTATGGAGGCCGCGCGAGAAGCCTCAGGCCGTGCCTACGCGCCATACAGTAACTTCCACGTGGGGGCCGCGATCCTAACCGGAGGAGGGATGATTCACCCCGGCTCCAACGTCGAGAACGCCTCGTACGGGCTCTCGATCTGCGCGGAGCGCAACGCCGCAACGACGATGGCCTTCGCAGATCCCGAGGACCGTGAGATAGAGCTGGTCGCCGTGTTCAGCCCGGACGCCTCGCCGTGCTTCCCGTGCGGGGCGTGCAGGCAGTTCCTGCGCGAGTTCGGTTGCAAGGAGGTAGTGGTGGAGGACGGTTCGGGTCTTCGCCGCTACCCGTTCGAGGAGATGCTTCCCAACTCCTTCGGTCCAGAACACCTGTGATGGTAGGTACAGAAACGAACGGCCTCAGGAGTGGCTTCGTCGCCGTCGTAGGAAGGCCCAACGTCGGCAAGAGCACGCTGGTCAACAAGCTAGTGGGTCAGAAGGTTTCGATCACCTCCTCCCGTCCCCAGACGACGCGAAGCCCGATCCGGGGCGTCCGCAACGGCCCCGGCTACCAGGCGATCTTCGTCGATACCCCGGGCTCCCAGAAGCCCAGAGATACCCTGCGCGCCAGGATGCAGGAGCAGGTCCTCGACAGCCTCTCCGAATCGGACGTGATCCTTCTGCTCTTCGACGCGCAGCAGGTCACGCAGGGACTCGGTAGCGGAGACCGCTACGTCGCCCGCCTCGTCGCCGACTCGGGCACCCCCGCCATCGTCTCCATAAACAAAACCGACCTCCTGCGCACGCGCGAGGAGGCTTTGCCGATCGTAGGAGCGGTCTCCGAACTCGGAGAATGGAAGGAAATCTTCCAGATCAGCGCGGCGAACGGGACGAACGTCGAGCCTCTTATGGAGTCTGTGGTCGAGTTGCTGCCTCCCGGTCCCCGCTATTTCCCCGAGGGAACCGTTACGGACTACCCGGAGTCGCTGGTCCTCGCGGAGTACGTGCGTGAGAAAGCGCTGGGCGTACTCAGGGAAGAGGTGCCACACGCTGTGGCCGTCGAGATAGGAGACGTCGAACGCAAGCAGAACGTGACCGTCGTATACGCGGTCATCCACGTCGAGCGCGCCACGCAGCGTATGATCGTGCTCGGCAAGGGCGGCAGGACGATAAAGCAGATCGGTACCGAGGCCCGACGCGATGTCGAGCGCCTCCTAGGCACCCGTATCTACCTCGACCTGAAGGTAAAGGTCAGTCAGGGGTGGAGGAGCGACAGGAAGTTTCTGGAGCGGTTGGGTTTATAATCACCCTGCGTCGTGGTGTCGAGAGAGGAGCGTAGCGTTGGCGATGAGGGTGCGTGAGTTCGCGAAGACTGTGGACCATACTCTCTTGAAGCCTGACGCAACGGAGCAAGATATCGTACGCCTCTGTGAGGAGGCTGCCCGCTACCATTTCGCTGCGGTTTGCATCCCACCCTGCCACGTCCCGCTGGCCGCCAGGGAGCTAAAAGGAGCGGACGTGAAGGTGGCGACGGTGATCTCCTTCCCTTTCGGATACGACGCTACCGCCGTGAAGATAGCCGCCGTCCGTGAGGCGGTAACGAGGGGAGCTTCTGAGCTCGACGTCGTCATGAACATCTCGAAGTTCCTCTCCGGGGAGTTCGACTACGTCGCCGACGAGCTCGCCAGCCTCACCCAGGAGGTCAGCGTCGTCGCCATGAACAACGGTCTGAACGACGTGGTCGTGAAGGTCATTATCGAGACGGCGTACCTCTCTGACAAGATGAAGCGGCTCGCGACCCAGATCGTAGCTTCCAGCGGCGCTGATTTCGTGAAGACCTCGACGGGCTTCGGCCCTGTCGGGGCCACGCCCGAGGACGTCGCCCTGCTCAGGGAGGAGGCGCCCGAGGGTCTGGCCGTCAAGGCGTCCGGTGGTATCCGTACGCTGGAGGATGCGCTCGACATCCTGAACGCGGGGGCCTCCCGGCTCGGCATGAGCGCGAGCGTCGCCGTCATGGAGGAGGCCGAGGGTGGCGGTCTACAAGAGTAAGGGGATCGTGCTGCGTTCGATCCGCTACGGTGAGGCGGATCGGATCCTGGATCTCTACACGAGGGATGCAGGGCTGGTCTCGGCGATCGCGAAAGGTATCAGACGCACGAAATCCCGCTTCGGAGCCCGCCTCGAACCGCTCTCGTGCGTGGACTTCGTAGCCTACCACGGACGTACACTCGACACCGTGACCCAGGCTGAGACGCTGCGCAGCTTCCACGGCGTGAGGGAGGACCTGGCGCGTTTCGAATCGGCGGCAGGCATGGTAGGGAGCGTGCGCGCCCTCTCCGGCGGCGACGAGGCCGACCGCCGCGTCTTCAACCTCCTCTACAACGCCCTCGACACCATGGAAGGATGCGACTCGGGTTTCGAGGCCGTCGAGGCGTCCCTCGGACTGAAACTCTCTATCCTCGCGGGCTACGCACCGCAACTGGACGCCTGCCTGGTCTGCGGGACGAACCTGGACAGCGCCCCCGAGCCACTGCACTTCGCCCCCGAGCACGGAGGTGTCCTGTGCTCGGGGTGCCGATCCGCGACGGGTGATGCGTTCCCGCTCGCCCCTGGCACACTAGAAAGCCTGAGGGCCCTGATCGAAAAGCCTATCCGCGAGGCCCCCGAGCACACGGGACCTAAAGACAACGTCCTCAGGATCGTCCGCTCCCACGTCCTCGCCCACGCCCCAGGAAACGCGCTCGTCG
>CADDZK010000137.1 GCA_902812425.1 Actinomycetota bacterium | reverse complement strand
ATATCGGGGATGCCGTGGCGGGGATAGCCACAGGCATACTCGCGGGCAGGAACGCAAGTGGCGCGCTCCCCGAGGACGTCGCCGTCCCCGCGATAAGGGCCATCTTCACAGACCTCACGAAGGACGTGTTCTTCGGGGTCGGGATCTCGGCCTGGATCCTGGCCCTCGCCGCGGCGGCCATCGCGCTCTGGCGCGCCCCGCCGGCCGGTCGTCTTGCTGGCAGTACCTGCGTTCTTGCTGACCTTCGATCACGCCTTCCCCTTCGGCGCCCTCACCTTCGCCTCCTTCTTCCTCGTCGTCCTCTGGCTGGAGATGGTGGGCCGGGATCGCGTACGTCCTCGAACCGTGAACTGAGACCGGCTTCCCGCCTGGCCAGGAACGAAAGGGCCGGGGTCCTTGAGAGCCCCGGCGCTCCCGAGAGGTTGGTCGCCTACCTTCTCGTCACCCGCTCGCAGTCGCCGTTGACCCCGGCGTCGGCATCGGCTATGACCTGGTCATCGGTACCGAGCCCGCAGTTGATCAGGGCGTGACCGCCGCCCACGGCGTTGATGGTGTCGTTGTTGTTACCCCCAGACAGCTCGTCGCCGCCGCGCAACCCGTCGGCCGTCTCCGCCGTACAGGTAGTCGGCGCCTGCGCTCCCTGAGATCGAGTCGCTACCTGGCATGCCGTAAAGTTCGTCGTCACCCGCCCGATAACCGTGTCGTCGCCCCCGCGGGCCAAGATGACGTCCCTCTTTATGGTGCCGACCAGCCTGTCGTTTTTCGGGGTGCCGATCATCTCTGCGGCCAGCGCCACCCCGCTGAGCAGGAGTAGCGCCGCCGTCATCACAGCGCCCAAAAGCGAGACTCTCCTCATCCAGAACTCCTTTCGCTCCCGCGCGGTCGCGCGTCGGTCTTCACCATCGACGCGCGCACGGTACTTCACCGACGGTGCCCTTGTCTCAGCCTGGGGGCTGATTTCGCCAGCCTTTCGGCTGATCTATGAAACGAGTGAGGCAGGGTACTGTAATCTGTCGGGTGCTGAAAGCGACACACGAAGGAGGCGCTTTGGAACGCGAGGAATCCGGGAACATGGAGGGTATGCGGGACGACGCGCCGCAGATAACAGGCTTCCTGGGGCGCGGGAGTTTCGTCGTCGTTTCAGCCAGGACCGGCATCGACCTGAGGGGCTACGTCTGCGACCAGAACGAGAGCGGCCTTCTCCTTGACGCGCGCGACCCGAGTGGGGACCCGACCGGCTACGAGTTCCTCCCCTGGTCGAGCATCGAGCGGGTGAGCGCCGGAGGGTAGAGGACGGCCGCAACCCACCGCATCGCCGAGAAGCTCGGGGCCGTACTACGAAGGTGCTCTGCGCGAGTACGCTACAACCCGGCGACGGCCGGGATGACCTCCTCGCCAAACGTCACGAGCGGTCTTATCTCGTGCACGTTCGGCATGTTGAAGATGAGGTGCTGTACGCCCGCCTCGTTCAGCCCCCGGCACATCTCTATGACCTCGTCCACCTTCATACCGTCTTCTGAGAGGTTGAGGGAGGCGAGGGCGGTGCGTTCGATCTCCTCGTAGTCCCTCCCCACGTCCTCGCAGTGACCCCGCAGAACGTCGAGCTTCTGGCGGATCATGTCTGGACCCCCGTACGCGAACAGGTTGCAGGCGTCGGCGTACTGGGCGACGAGCCGCAGCGTCCTCTTCTCTCCCATCCCGCCGATCATGACGGGCGGGTGCGGCTCGCTGAGGACCTGGGGGCTGTTGAGCGTCTCGTCCAGCTGGTAATGCTCGCCCTTATAAGGCTTGACCTCCCCCGACCACATCTGGTACGCGATCTGCAAGGCCTCCTCGAGCATCTCGAAGCGCTCCCTGGTCGAGGGGAAAGGGACGCCTAGCCCCCGCGACTCGCGCTCGTTCCAGCCGGCGCCGATACCGAGGTAAGCCCTTCCTCCGGAGAGTACGTCGAGCGTGGTCGCGGTCTTGACGAGGAGACCGGGGTAGCGGTAGTGGACGCCCGTCACCAGCGTCCCTAGCTTCGCCCTCTCCGTGACGGCGGCCAGGTAGCTCAGGGCGCTGTAGCCTTCGAGCATCGGCTCCTCGGGCTCGCCGACGGCACCTATCTGGAAGAAGTGGTCCATCACCCAGAGGCTCGCGAAGCCGGCCTCGTCGGCGGTCCTGCCGATCTCGGCAAGTTTCGGGCCTATCCCCGCATCGCCGTCCGGCCAGGTGAAGCTTGGAACCTGCAGACCTATGCGCACGTCTTGTGCCCCTCTCGACTCGATGAACGCCAGACCGGCAGATTCTATCCCCTGAGCGCGAGAGGCGTCAGACCAGCACCCTCTAACCGATCACACGCTCCAGCACATCGAAGAGCCGATGGACGTCCTCTTCGGTATTGTAGAGGTGGGGAGAGAGGCGCACGCTCTCGCCGCGCACGCTGACGAAGACGCCGTGGGTCGTGAGCCTGGCGGCGAGGTCGTCGGGGGCATCAGGGCCAAGCATCAGCCCGATCATGTGCCGCGCCCGCCTCTCTTTGGGGATCGTACGTATCCCACGCTGCGTGGCCCTCTCCTCTACGAGGTCGGTGAGCGCACCGATGGTCTCGGAGACGTTATCTACGCCCCAGTCGAGTATCCGGCGCAGCGCCTCCGCCGCCATAGGGAGCAAGACGAAGTTGCTCCGCTCCCCTACGTCGTAGCGTCTGGCTCCCGGCTGGAAGGCGTCCTGGTAGTCAACGAGCTGCGAGAAGGCCTCGCTGCCGTAGCGGTTGATCCAGTTGTGCTCTATTGGCTCTCCCTCCCGATACTTCTCCCCGACGTACATGAACCCTGCGCCGTACGGTCCGAGCAGCCACTTGTAAGAAGAGGCGACCAGGAAATCCGGCCCGACCTCCGAGACGTCGAAAGGATAAGCCCCGAGCGACTGTATGCCGTCGACCACGAACGCCGCTCCGATCTCCCGAGCACGCTCGCCTACGCGCGCGAGGTCGACGAGCGAGCCGTCGGTCCAGTGACAGTTGGGTACGGCTACGACGGCTGTGCTCTCGTCGATCTGCTGCATCAGAGCACTGGTCCAGTCGTAATCTTCAGGACGGGCTACGGTGACGAGCTTCGCCCCGCTGCGCGCTGCCAGCTCGCGCCAGGGGTAGACGTTGGAAGGGAACTGGTCCTCGAGGATCAGAATCTTCTGACCTTCTCCTACGGGTACGTTCGCCGCTGCGACGGCGATCCCGTAGCTGACTGAGGGCACGATCGCGACGCCGTCTGTCTCCCCGCCTACGAGCCGGGCGAACAGCGCGCGCCCCTCCTCAGCGTCCTCGAAGAAGTCGTCGGGTGTGATCTCCCAGGGCCGTGACTTGCGTGAAACGGCCCTCTCCCCGATCTCCCGCGCCGAGCGTAGCTGCGGAGACATGTACGCGCAGTTCAGGTAGACGATATCTTCCGGTATCTCGAACAGGTCGCGCTGGCTTCCCAGGTTCATCCCGAACTCCTCCCTTTGGTCTACTTAACCAGAGATCTGATCAACCTTCCCGTGGAGATCATAGCCCCTCCGAGAACCGCCGGTATACCGCCGCCAGGATGCACGGACGCCCCGACCCGCCACAGCCACCCACGATCGCTGTAGCGGGGCCTGTGCAGCGGCCCGGTCCTCCAGAAGGGTCGCACTGTCCCGTAGAGCGCCCCGCCCGCGCTCCCCCAGGCGCCGAAGTACGCGGGGTCGAGGACTTCGTACTCACCGAAGTACTCCGTCGCCGCTCCCTGCAATCCGGCAGCGACGGAGACGCGTTCGATCTCCCGCCTAACGAAGGGATCTCCGAGCCCGTACTTACGCCCGTTCGCAGGCGCAGTGAGCAATACGGCCAGCGTCCCGCCGTCGTTCGGATAGACTTCACCCCCGCGATAGTAGTTGACGAACGCCATGGTCTCCCGCGGCTCTTCACCGGCTTCGAGGCTCGCGTAGAGCGTATCCGGGTCGGAAGGCAGCACGACGCTGTGCGCCGCGACCCCGGCTGGCAACTCCTCCCTGAGCGCCGCATATACGGCCACCCCCGAGCAGGATAGTTTCTCTTTCGCGGGTTTCCTTTCAGGCTCGAGCAGCCTCTCCAGCCTACCTGCGTCGAGGTCGCTCACAACGGCGTCCGCCGCGTACTCTCCCTCCGTCGTCGTGACCCTGCGGCGCCGGATCTCGCGCACAGGCTCGCCCGTCCGTACCTCGACCCCCGCGCGCCTGGCGAGCCTCTCCAGTGAGAGCACGACCTCGTAGACACCGCCCTCCGGCACGAAGACACCATCGGCGGCCATGATCGCAGGCATGCTCGCATAGAGGGCGGGCGTCCGCGTAGGCGCCACCCCGGCATTGAGCGTGTGGATGGCGAGGATCTCCTTCAGCCCCTCGGGCAGCCAGGGAAGACCGTCCAGGTAGGAGCGCGTCGTCAGCTTCGCCCCATAGACCCTGAGAAGACGTCCCAGCGCGGGAAGGGTCCTGCGATCGAGCGGGTCCGCCGTGAGCAGACGTGTGACCTCGGGCCCGAGCCCGCCGTGTATCCTGGCGAACCGCTCCCACGCAGCGCGCCAAGGATCTCCCTCTTGGACCGGCAGCGACGTTCTCTCGCCGCGGTAGTAATACCTTCCTACTTCAGGCATCCGTTTGAGCCTCAGCCCCGCGACTTCCTCCGCCTCGCCAGGCGCGGTGTCCCAGCGCCGCAGGAACTCTTCCCACACGCGTACGAAGGTGAGCAGCGAGGGGCCCGTGTCGATCCTGCGCCCTCCGACCTCGATGCGCCGGCTCTTCCCACCCAGCCAGGGATTGGCTTCGAGTAGCGTCACGGCGTGCCCTGCGCGACCGAGCAGGGCCGCGGAAGCCAGGCCCCCGATGCCGCCGCCGACGACGACCACCCGGCTCACGGGTAAGCCCCCAGGGAGAGCGCTGCGACTAGCTGTACGCCTGCGACCGTACCCGCCAGGTAGGGGAAGGCGATGGAGTACTTGTAGAGCCTGTGTCCCGTCTCCGGTGTGGGATTTTTCGAGAGTACGTACAAGAGCGTACCGGCTATCGCGGCGTTCACGAGCGCGACCGGTACGTTTACGAGTGCGAAGCACAGGGTGGCGAGCGCCCAGAGAACCCCGCTCCAGAGAACGACGCCTCGCGGGCCGAGCCTGACCGCGGTCGTCGTGATACCGACTTTGCGATCCTCGTCCACGTCCTGCACCGCGTCGAAGGTGTGCTTGGCCGCGCTCCACGCCATGAGCCCGAGCGCGGCGGCCCGGACCGGCGATTCTTCGAGGGCGAGCGGCACGAAGACGAGCGGGAAAGCGTAGGCCGCGTTACTCAGAGAATCCAGGTAAGGACGGGCCTTGAAGCGCGCTGGCGGGACCGAGTAACCGACGAAGAGCAGTGCGTAGAGGAGCATCCACCCTACGGCCGAGAGGGGCAAGAAGGAGACGAAGTAGATCAAGAACGGCGCGTTCGTAGAGACGACGCCTAGCGCGATGGGACGGATCTCCCAGCGATCTATCCTGGCACCCTCCAGGGTTCCTTTGCGGGGATTCCTGGCGTCCGTCTCCTGGTCGAAGACGTCGTTCGTGCCGTAGATGAGGAGGTTGAAAGGCAGCGTGAGCCAAAGGAGAACGGGTAGCGCCTCCCACCTGAAGAGGTCCCCCGCGAGCCACATCCCGACAGTGGCCGGCCCGATGGTGTTGATCCAGAGCACAGGCCGGGAGATGTGGAAGAGACGCCCGATCACGCACCTAATATATACCAGCGCCACCCCCACGGACCCTATAAGATTACACGGGTGCTCACGCAGCTCCGCCGCGCAACACCCCGGTCCCTGATCGTCGCCTGCTCTCTCTTCTTCGTGACCGCATACTTCGCCGTCCGCTTCCCCGACCTACCAGGCGCGAGCACGGGCTCATATATCTCCACCTTCCTGATAGCACTGCCTTCTACCGTCTCCCTCTTCCGCTACCTCGGCCCACCCCGGGCCATACTCTCCCTGCTCGCACTCTCCATCTTCGGCTACGCCATAGAGGCTCTCGGCGTCGCGACTGACTTCCCCTACGGTCCCTTCTACTACGGCGACGCGCTTGGACCCAGGATCGCCGGTCTCGTCCCTCTCCTCCTGCCACTCTCCTACGCGCCGCTCGTCGTCGGGGCCGTGGCCGCCTCGTGGGCGAGCCGCTTGCGCCTCGTCCACGTCCTCCAGGCCACCCTGCTACTCGTCTGGATGGATGCCGTTCTCGACCCCGGCGCCTCCTCCCTCGGCTTCTGGACGTGGCCCGAAGGCGGCGTCTTCTACGGCGTGCCGCTCACCAACTACGCCGGATGGCTGCTCTCCGGAGCCGCTGCCACAACCCTGCTTCTCGCCACAGGAGGACGGTGGTCCAGAACCCCCCGCCCAGGCCTCCTGGATAGCGCGGCGATCTCAACCTCATTCTGGTCGGGAGTAGCCGTCTTTTCGGGAATGATCGTTCCGGCCCTGCTCGGAGTAGCCCTCCTCGCGTACCTTCTCGGGCGTCGCACCCACCTTCGTACCCCCAGATAGAAGCAATGCGCACAATCTCTTCTATTCGGATGGTGCCAGGACACCATATATGGCCGTTCTGTAACTTTTGTTCATTTTTATTAAATTCAGGCCTTCCATTTGTGAATCCATTGTGTTTACATAATGCTCGTAGGAGACGCTCGTGCGGGAGGTCTGGAATGATCCGTGAAGAGGCCACTGGGAGGGTGGGGATTCGCCGCGAGGATCCGGCTTACAGAAGCGGCTGGGAGGATGGGCGCTTCGGTCGGACGCAGACCTTCGTGACCAACAACAGCCTCGCTGCGTGGACCGAGTATCCTGACAGGCTCTCCTACTACCGCGGCCACCGCGACGGCCGCCGAGTTCGGGAGATGCTGAGGAGCACCGACCGGTCCGCCTGATCCCGCACCGACGTTACGGGCCGAGCACGCCTTCCGCTGCTCCCGCTGGTCTCTTCTTCGAACTCATCTAGGATAGCTACGTACTCATAAGGGAGGGCCGACGGCTCCCCCTCCAAGCTCACCGTCGACCCTCGCGGCATATGTTAGCGAAAGTTCCGGGCGAGTGCCATCGCCCATTTTCGTCCTCTGCGGCGCTAGTGTGCTCCTAGCACGTGCCCGATTCTGGCCTGCCTGTGTCTTCGGTGATCTTGAACGCGCCACTGCCGCCCGGCGCCTGCATGCAGTATGTACTGGTGCTCGCGGCCACTACCGTCACCTCTTGCTCTCCCTGCCTGAAACCGTAGGCTTCGAGGTCGGTCGCGTCGCCGGCGTACTCATCCTGCTTGGCGTAGTAGAGCTGTTGTGATGTCGCCGCCGTGCGAAGTTGCGCCTTGGCGGCGGCGTCCTTCGCCTCGTCTTCCTGGCCGATGTACGTGGGGATCGCGATAGCGGCGAGTATCCCGATTATGACGACCACCACCAGAAGCTCTATGAGGGTGAAGCCTCCCTCACGTGTGCTGCGAAGCTCCTCCATGCGCCTTGCGAACCAGGGAAACAATTTTTCGTCCCACCCTTTCGATACGCCTGCCGGGTCTGCACCCGCTGTGGTCAGTTCTTCGGCCATACGGGCGGGGAACTTTAGCTTGCGTTATCGGCGAGGGTATAGAGTCGGCGTTAATGCGGTGGAGGGGGAGCTTCGTTTCGCTCGCGCGGATCAAAGCCGGGTACCGGGCGGCACGTAGCCGACCACGGACCCCATGCCCGCTCAGAGCGGACGGAGTGTCGCTACTATCCTCCGTACTCCATAGGGGTGTCCAGGTCGGTGAGGATGTCGGCGGGACGGGTAAGGCTGGCGGCGGCGACCTCACCGAGGTAGACGGTATGGTCCCCAGCCTCCAGCTTGCCGACCACCCTGCACTCCAGGTGGGCGAACGCCTCTTCGAAGAGCGGGGCTCCGGTCTCTCCGGTCGAGTATGGCGAGCCGGCGAGGGTGCCGTTCTGGGGGTGGAGGGGCTCGGTGAACTTGCGGGCCAGCTCCTCCTGTTCGGTGTCGAGGAAATTAAGGGAGAAGACGCCGCCATCTTCGATCAGGTCGTGCGTATGCTGGTCCTTGCGGACGGCGACGATGACCTGTTGCGGCTCGAAGGAGACCTGCGAGACCCAGCAGGTGGTGAACCCGTTGGCCTCGCCGTCAGAGCCCACGACGCCCGTGATGTAGAAGCCGTAGGGGATGGTCTTCAGGATCTCACTGCGTATCTGCTCTTCCATGTTCTCCCTCTATGTGAGTCAAGGACCAGGGCCGCCGATCTGGTGGCATTCTACAGACGTTTGGAGAAGATACCGTCGGGTTGCAATCCACCGGGTCCGAACCGCTGATCTCTTCTCTGGAGACTACGGAGGGCGCACAACATCAGGGTATCGGTATACATGCGTGATAGCGTACAATGCGCCGCAGGATGGGAAACATGATGTGGAAGCTGGTAATAGTGGGGCTCGTGCTCGCGTGCGGCTTCGTCTCGCGCGTTACCTACGAGCAGATCCTCCACCCTGACACGCCGGCCGTAGCGCAGAGTACGGACCAGTACGACTGTGCCAGCTTCGGTTCTCAGGAGTCGGCACAGGCCGAGCTGGATCGCGATCCCAGCGACCCCAACAACCTGGACCCCGACGGTAACGGACAGGCCTGTGACGACTACCCATACGGCACGAGCGGAACTAACAACGCATCGCCGAGCAGCGGGTCATCCAACGACGCAACTGCTTCGCCCAAACCACAGCCACCGCAGAACAACCACCTGTTCAACTCAGGCGGTCCTGCGAACGGGCCGGTGCCGTTGATGGCCGACGGCGGCTGCCCTATAGAGTTTCCTGTAAGGCACAAAGGGCTCTGCTACCCCTCCTAGGAGATGGTCTGCTGGGCAGCCTCAGCGAAGGCCCAGACAGCCACACGATAGACGAGATACGCAGCGACGATGGCGAGGATGAGTCCTAATACGCTGCGGACAAGGCTACGCATGGCCCACTCCGTGAAGCTCTCATTTCGCCTATTCCGAGCCACGCGAGGATTATTACATTCGTGCGGCTCACGCACACGCGAGGCAGAGTATGTGACACCTTCCCGTAATTAATAGAGATGGTTTACAAACGTGCAGGCGGCACTCTACAAACGTCCCGAGCGGATGATGCCTACGAGAAGGAGGAGGCCAAGGATCGCGGCGAAGACGAAGCCGATCAGCCCGAACACGCTCACGCCGAGGAGCCTGATGCCGCCCTTGAGGAAGATGCCAAGCATCGAAGAACCTATGATGAGGGCGGCTATGAGGAGGGCGAAGACGAGGCGGTTGGCGAGGATGTCCACCTTCGAGATGAGCTCGTCCAGCCCTGCGTGCCTGAAACGAACCTCGATCTCGCCGTCCTTGAGCTCCTCAAGGAGCGCATGGACCTGGCGCGGGTAATCCGCGAAGGCGTCGGGTTGGGAGACCTTGCGCGCGACGCGCGATGCGACGTAAGCCGGGTTCCTGTAGCGGGAGATGAGAACCTCGGCCGCCTCCGCGGCCGCTACGGTCCTTCCCTCTCCCCCTAGCCTCTCGGCCTCGACCAGGAAGTCCGACATCTGGGCGACCTCGACGTGCAGCCGCGCGCCTCCCCTACGGATGGCCTCGAAGGTCGCGTTCCTGATCTCCTCAAGGGAGTGCTCGCGCCACAGAGGACCGCCCAACGCGCCCATGGTCTCACGCAGCTCGCGTCTGAGGTCCAAGTTGTCGCGGGGACGAAGCTGCCCGCCAGCGGCAGCGCGCGCACCACCCCA
>CADDZK010000136.1 GCA_902812425.1 Actinomycetota bacterium | reverse complement strand
GTCCCGCCCGTGGTGATGACGGCGTCGACCTCGGGGTTCGCGAGGAGGTCTATGAGGCTGGTACGAATGCTCGCCCCTTCGTCCCTGACGATCCGGCGCGCCACGACCTGCTGTCCCGCGTCCCGCAGGAGCTCTTCTGCCGTGTCGCCCCCTGTGTCTGTCTCCCTGGTCCTGGTGTCGCTGATGGTCAGCACGGCGACCCTGACTGTCTCGGGGGCTGACTGCCTGTGCTTGTGGACGCTCTCGCTCAAAAGAGGCCTCCCTGCAAGAACGGGTTCGACGTCCGCTCGCCCCCGATAGTGGTCTGCGGCCCGTGGCCTGGATAGACCCGCGTCTCATCGGGGAGCGTGAGCAGCCTCTCCTCGATGCTGCGCATCAGGACCTCCATGCTGCCGCCGGGAAGGTCAACTCTTCCCACGCTCCCGGCGAAGAGCGCGTCGCCTGAGAGCACCAGCCCCTCGTCCTCGATGTAGAACGCGAGGTGCCCGGGTGCGTGGCCCGGCGTGTACAGCGAGCGCAGCCTCAGAGACCCGACTTCCAGAACCTCCTCGTCTGCGACGTGGCGGTCCACGGCCGGGACCTTGCCGAACTTCAGGCCCATCATCATCGCCTGCGTCGGGAGCTGCCTCAGCATCGGCTCGGCCTCGGCGTGCATCATGACCGGGCAGGCGTACTCGTCGACGAGGGACGCGACCGCACCTACGTGGTCTATGTGGGCGTGGGTGACGATTATGGACGCTATCTCAAGCTCCGTCTGCTCCACCGCCAGCGCGATGCGGGCCGCCTCGTCGCCAGGGTCGATGATCGCCCCTATACCAGAGCCTTCGTCCCCGATGACGTAGCAGTTCTCCTGGAAAGGTCCGACGGTGAGCATCTCAAGGATCATCGCGTCCTCCCTATCAAGAACTCGACGAGCAGACGGGTGGGGACGCCGGTCGCGCCTTTGGTCGTATATGCGCTGCCCTTCTTGCCGTAGGCTGTCCCCGCAATATCGAGGTGGGCCCAGGGGTAGTCGGCGAACTCTTTGAGGAAGGCGCCAGCGGTCAGGGCGCCGCCTCCACGCCCGCCTGAGTTCTTTATGTCTGCGGTGTCGCCTCCTATCTGCTCCGTGTACTCGTCGAAGAGCGGCAGGGGCCAGGCCCTCTCCCCGGTCGCCTCGCCCGCGGTCTGCACCTCCGCTATGAGATCTTCGTCGTTGCCCATAAGGCCGGAGGCGTGGCTCCCTAAAGCGACGACGCAGGCGCCCGTGAGGGTGGCGCAATCGACAACGGCCGAGGGCCCGTAGCGCCTGGCGTAGGAGAGGGCGTCGGCGAGGATGAGGCGGCCCTCGGCGTCCGTGGTCACGATCTCCACCGTCTTCCCTGAGTGCATCTTTAAGACGTCGCCGGGCTTGAAGGCATCCCCGCCCGGCAGGTTCTCGGTCGCTGGCACCAGGGCGACGACGTTGAGCGGGAGGTCCATCGCCCCGACGGCCTCCATCGCACCGAGTACCGCGGCGCCGCCGCTCATGTCGAACTTCATGTCCTCCATCCCCGAAGAGGGTTTTATGGAGATGCCACCGGAGTCGAAGGTGACGGCCTTCCCTACGAGGACGACGGGTGCCGATTCTCCCCCCTTGCGGTGCTCCAGCACTATAAAGCGCGGCTCGTTCGAGGCGGAGCGGCCGACCGTGGCGAGACCGGTCAGCCCTTCTTCATCGATGCCCGCCCGGTCGAGTACTTGGAGCTGCATGCCGTACTTCTCGGAGATCCCACGCGCCCTCTGGGCCAGGTACTCTGGGGTGGCCACGTTGGAGGGCTCGTTGGCGAGGTCGCGCGCGAGCGTCGAGCCTGCCGCCACCTTCTCACCCATCCCGGCGCCCTCTCCGGCTTCTTCCAGCGCGTCTTCACAGACGAGCCAGAAGGTCTCGACCTCGTGGTTGTTCGCTGCGCTCTTGTGCCTGTCGAAGCGGTACAGGCCGAGTTTCGCGCCCTCGGCTGCGGCCCGCGCGACCTCGCGTGCTGCCGTATCAGGCAGGATCGGCAGGGAGAGGGCCGCTTCGCGCAGCTTGAGTGTCCTTGCGCGTCTTGCGGCGGTCGCCGCGGCGCGGCGCACCTTCTCCAGGCTGACGAGGTCCCTCTCACCTAGACCGACGAGCAGGAGGCGGGGCGCGGGGCCCCGCCGGGTATAGAGAAGGGCCGTCTCGCCAGCCTTGCCGCCGAAGTCTCCGCCCGACACAACCCCCGCGGCGTCATCGCCGAGATCCCGCGGGCTCTCCCCTTTATAGAGGGCGACCGCAAAGAGCTCTGGCGCGAACCCTTCGGTCGCGCGGCTCGTAGCGCCGATCATGACCAAGTCTGAACCACCTCTCTAGGACACAGGACCGCGTAGATTATAGGGGAAAGGGAGAGGCTATCTAACGTGCCGGCCGTACGATGCTATCTTACGGGCATGAAGTTGCGGCCTTACCTAGAGTTCGCCGTCCAGACCGCCTACGAGGCCGGTCGGCTCACTCTCGGCTACTTCGGAACGCAGGCGACGCGTCCCGAGTTCAAGGCCGACGATACGCCCGTAACGGTCGCCGACCGCGAGGCCGAGAGGCTCATCCGCGAGAGAATCGGGTCTCACTACCCGGCGCACGCTGTCGTGGGAGAGGAGTACGGTGTCGATGAAGGGGCCGACTCTTACCACCGCTGGATCGTCGACCCCATAGACGGCACGAAGTCTTTCGTAAGGGGCGTTCCCCTGTACGGCGTCCTGATCGGGCTCGAGATAGAGGGGGTCTGCGAGGTTGGCGCAGCCTACTTCCCCGCCCTCGACGAGATGGTCTGCGCCGCCACGGGCGAGGGATGCTACCGCAACGGCCGCAGGGCCCACGTCTCAGGCGTACCGAGCCTGGCTCAGGGCATAGCCTCTTTCACCGACGCACCTAGCTTCGAGGAGCACGGCTGCGCAGGAGCCTTCAGGCGCCTGCTCTCTACCGCCGGAGCCGTACGCGGTTGGTCGGACGCCTACGGCCACGCCCTCGTTGCCACGGGGAGGGCGGAGCTCATGCTCGACCCCGTCATGAGCTCCTGGGACTGCGGCCCTTTCCCCCCGATCCTGCGCGAGGCCGGCGGGTACTTCGGCGACTGGTCGGGAGAGGAGACCATCTACGCCGGCGAGGCCATAAGCACCACCCGCATCCTTCTCCCCGAGGTGCTGCACCTCATCGAAGGCCGCTAGAGCGATTCTAGGCATCAGGTTTCAGGCTTCAGGAGGGTTCGACGCGTGACCAGTCGGACGAAAACACGCCGGAAACGCACCACGAACGAAGGGTGCGGCGTGAGCCGCACCCCGGGGTGATGCCTGAAGTCTGAAACCTACAGCACAGGCAGGTACTTCTCGAGCTCGTAGGGGGTTACCTGCACCCTGTAGTCCTCGAACTCCTCGCGCTTGAGCTGCAGGAGGCGGGTGTAGGTGTGCTCGCCGAGCGCCTTGTGCAGGAGTTCCGAGTTCTCGGCCTCCTTGATCGCCTCGCCGAGGTCGGCGGGAAGGCTCTGGATGCCCATCTTCTCGCGCTCCTCGGCGGTCAGATGGTAGAGGTTGCGCTCCATCGGCTCCGGTAGCTCGTAACCCTTCTCGATGCCCTCGAGGCCTGCGTGCAACAGCGCGGCGAAGCACAGGTAGATGTTGGCCGAAGGGTCGGGGCAGCGAAGCTCCATCCTCGTCGCCCTCTCCTGACCGGGATGGTAGAGCGGGACGCGGACCAGCGCGGAGCGGTTGCGGCGGCTCCACGCGATGTAGACGGGGGCCTCGTAGCCTGGGACGAGCCGCTTGTAGGAGTTCACGTGCTGGGCGAAGATTATGCTGATCTCACGCGCGTGACGGAGCTGTCCCGCGATGAAAGCCTGCGCCTCGTTCGAGAGATAGTACTCGTTGTCGGCGTCGAAGAAGGCATTCTTGCCGCCCGAGAAGAGGCTCTGGTGGGTGTGCATACCGCTGCCGTTCTGGTCCCTCAGGGGCTTGGGCATGAACGTCGCGTAGACGCCGTGGCGGGTGGCTACCTCCTTGACCACCGTCTTGTAGGTCATCACCTTGTCGGCCATCGTCATCGCGTCGTCGAAGCGGAGGTCGATCTCGTGCTGCGAGATGCCGACCTCGTGGTGGGAGTACTCGACCTTTATGCCAAGCTGCTGCAGCGACTGTACAGTCTCGCGCCTCAGGGCCGTCGCCGCGTCGAGCGTCGTCAGGTCGAAGTAGCCGCCGTAATCGAGGGGCTCGGTGCCCTTCCAGTCCTTGAAATAGAAGAACTCGAGCTCGGGCCCGCAGTAGAACTTGTCGAAGCCCATCTCGTTCGCCCGCTCCAGGGCGCGCCTTAGAACGTGGCGCGGGTCGCCGACGTAGGGGTCGCCGTCGGGGGTCCTCACGTCGCAGATCATGCGCGCAGTAGGCGCATCCTGCGGGCTCCAGGGGATCACCTGGAAGGTCGAGGGGTCTGGCATGGCGATCATGTCGGACTCCTCGATGTCCTGGTAGCCCGTGATCGAAGACCCGTCGAAGCCCATGCCCCCGTCGAGGGCGTCCTCCAGTTCCTCGACCGTGATCGCGAAGCTCTTCAGCGTCCCCAACACGTCGGTGAACCATAGCCTTATGAACTGTACGTTGTTCTCCTGCGCCTGCTGCAACACCTTCTGCTTGTCGGCCGCGTCCAAGCTTACCTCCTCGGGTATTCGCTCTCTTCTCTGTCCCCGGGCGGGGACATCGTGGCAACACCCGCCATGATATGAAGGGGCGCCTCGGTTGCATATGGCCCCGAGTACAAGCCAGGCACCGAGATCCGGACGGATTCTCGGCCAGATGTATAAAAATGGGCCCCGGTGCCGGCCGACGCTGCGGTTGTTGATGGGCGTTGCGGGTGCCTGGGGCGCTCGCAGGGTAGAATCTATAACTGTACTACAGAAGGTTGGCGAGCGGCTGACGATAGAGAGCGCAAAGGGGGAGAGATGAGCGAGAGTTCGGAAGAGGGGCGCGAGGAGCGCCGCAGAACCGGTCCTCTGGGCGACGACGGGAACGACGAGGAGACGCGCCGCGTGCCGCCGGAGGAGAACGACCCCGAGGCCACGCGCCGGGTCCCGACGAGCCGCGAGGAAGGGGGGACGTCGCCAGAGACCCAGCAGATTCGCCAGGAGCCTTCCGAACCCGAGGACAAGGAGACCCGCGTCATCAGGACGCCCGGTTATACGGACACGACGAGCTCGGAGGCGGCCCCCTATCCGAGGGGATACTTCGAGGCCGCCGAGGAGCGGGAGGACAGGCTTCGGGACATGTACGGTGGCGTCGACTGGCTCGCGAGCTTTCTCGGGTTCGTCTTCACGGTCGTCCTCGGGCTCGTCTTCTCGGGCATCGCGGGCCTCGTGCTCGTCCCCTTCGGCTTCCCCCCCGACCTCTCTGGAGGCCAGATCGGGGCCTCCGTCATCACCGGTCTCGCCTTGCTCGGGATCCTGATCTTCCTTACATATTTCTTCGGTGGGTACGTGGCGGGCCGCCTCGCGCGCTTCGACGGTGGTCGAAACGGGGCGATGGTGCTCGTCTGGACCTTTATAGTGGTCCTGATCCTCGCCCTCGTAGCCGTGGTCTTCAGCGGCTTCTTGCCCGCCGGGGCGGCGAACGTCATTGGCAACGTCGTCGACAGGGTGGCCCGCACGGTCGGCAACCTCGCACGTGGCGGCGTCGTCGGCATCGTGGCCGCTATCGCCGCGGTTCTCATAGCGCTCCTCGGGGGCTTCCTCGGCGGACGTATGGGCAGCAGGTACCACACCGAGATAGACAGGGCGGCCTGAAGGCGCCATTCTGAGCCCGGTTCTGCGGGTTTTCTGCACCGCATTTTTGGGAACGGAGGGGGCGGCAAGATAACGCTGTCGTCCAAGAGGGATGGTGTGGTGGGCACGCACGTGCTTTTCGAGACGGGCATAAGGCGTCTCGGCACAAAGGAGAACGGATTTTTCTACCGCTATCCCGGCACGAACGAGACCGTGCGCGAGGAGCGGGTCCTCGCGCGCATCGAGAATCTGAAGGTGCCACCTGCCTGGGAAGACGTGCGGATCGCGCGCAGCCCCTCGGCCAAGGTGCAGGCCGTCGGCTACGACTCAGCGGGCAGGGTGCAGTACCTCTACAGCGAGAGGTATCGGGAGAAGAAAGAGCGGGAGAAGTTCGAGCGGGTCCTGCGCTTCGCCGACGCGCTGCCTGAGATGAGGAAGACGACGAGCGATCACCTCAGGCGCAAAGAGCTTGGCCGACAGAAGGTCCTCGCCGCGATGACGCGGCTTATGAACGCGGCGTACTTTAGGGTGGGCGAGGAACGCTACGCGAAGAGGAACAAGACCTACGGCATAGCGACCCTGAGGCGCAAGCACCTCCGAATAGAGGCCGACACCATGATCTTCGAGTACAGCGGCAAGTGGGGCCAGACTCACAGGAAGGTCGTTACGGACCGCAGGCTGCGCGAGGTCGTAGAGGAGTGCGTCGAGCTGCCAGGCTACGAGGTCTTCAAGTACGTAGACGCCGAGGGCGAGGTGCGCGACGTCAAGGCCCGCGACCTGAACGCATACGTCAAGGAGGTCATGGGCGAGGAGTTCACGCCCAAGGATTTCAGGACCTGGGCTGGGACCCTGATCGCGGCCGTCAAGCTCGCCGAGCTGGGGCCTGCGAGGGAGTCGAAGCTGGCAGAGAAGAACGTGCTCCAGGCGGTTGACGCGGTCGCCGAGCGGCTCGGGAACACCCGCGATATCGCCCGCACTTCTTACATAAGCCCGCGGGTGATAGACCACTACCTGGAGGGTTCCGTGGTAGCCTATCATGGAGAGCACCTCGAGGAGGTCATAGCCGCAGAGCAGGGCGACCTCACGGAGGGCGAGAAGGCACTCCTCGATCTGCTGAACAAGAAGCTCCGCCGCGAGCTCAGGAAGGCTGCGTAAGGGAACACAAAGGGGAGGCAAATCGTGAAGAAGGCCATAGCCGTCAGGCTACTGAAGAGCAGGAAGGCGCGCCAGCTCGCCGTCAAGGCCCTCAAAAACCAGAAGGTCCGCAAGTTCGCCGTCAACCAGGCGAAGCGCCGGGTACTGGGCAAGTAAGCTAGAGCGCCGAGGCAAGCGTCCTCGCAGCGAGGTCCTTCGCTACCTCGCGCGTAGACCCCGTCTCGCGCCATACCTCCAGCTGGCGTACCGATTCTGTCGGTTCGTCCACGAGACGCCGCAGGCCCGAGAGGTCCCTGCTCGTGGTCCCGGAGAGGCGCTCGACGAGGGCCTCTATGGCGCCGCGGGTGGCGAGCGCCTCGTGTGTCTCGTGGTCTATAAAGACGCCTTCGAGGCCGTAGCGCTGGGCGCTCCATTTGTTCTCTTCTATCTCGCGGTTCGAGAGGATGGGCGCGAGTTCGCCTGACCCGTACTCGCCCGCGAGCATGTCGCAGAGGGCCGCGGCGAGGGCGACGAGCGCCTCGGTGCGCGCCGGGTCACTCTGGGCGTCGAAGGCCCTTATCTCGACGGTGTCGAGGCCGGGGTGTAGCCGCACGTCCCACCAGATCTCACCTAAAGTATCTATGAGGCCCGAGCGCTTGAGGTAGTCCACGTAGTCTGCGTACTCCGCCCAGTCGGCCAGCGGACCCGGGAGGCCGGCGCGGTGGTAGGCGCGCGAGAACATCAGCACGCGCGCCGAGTGCATGTCCGTGTACTCGCCCTGCCAGAACGGTGAGTTGACCGAGAGCGCGAGCATGTGCGGAACGTACTCGCGCAGGCGGTTGAAGAGGTAGACGGCCTTTGCGCGACCGCGCACAGCGTAGTGGACGTGCACCGAGAACGTGTTGTTGCGCCGGATCAACCACCCCAGTTTCTTCTTCAGGCGCTGATAGTGGGGTTTGTCGATGATCTCCTGCTCCCGCCAGTCGCCGATCGGGTGCGTCCCGCTGGTGCCGAGCACCCTGCCGAGATCCTCCGCGTGCCCGAGCAGCACGCGCCTGCGCGAGACGAGGTCTCCGACGACGCCGGCGGGCTCGTCGTGCACCCCCGTGTTCGACTCGATCTCGCAGTCTATAAGCTCACCGGAGAACAGTTTCGCAGGCTCAAGAGCAAGGATCTTCTGCGCCCCGTCGGCGAGCTTGAAGGTCTCTGGGTCGGCGAGCCACAGCTCCTCTTCCGCGCCGAGGGTGCCCTCCTTGATGTCCTTCTCGAAGGCGTCCTGTGGTATGAGAGAGATGTCGTCGCGGGTATTCATGGCGACGAGTATATTACCCCGTCTCTTCGGGGATGGTCGGCGGCCTCGGGTTAGAATGGTGCGATGGAAGGCTAGAGAGAGGAGGTGCTCGTGCCTGCAGAGGTTGGAGAGAAGGCTCCGGGCTTCACGCTTCCGAGGGGCGAGCGGGATGGAGCGTCCTAGCACGCAGTTCGTGCCCGAGAGCGTCGTAGCTGCCTGCGCCGCCACGGCCCTCACCCTCGTCTACAGCGCCCCTACTCCGGGGACGGGATCCCGCTACCTCGACGGGCGAGTAGCGCACGAAGCGAGGGTGCTCTCCGTCGTACCGGTAAGGGACGCTCTCGCAGGGGCAGCCAGCCGGGGCGTGGGGGAGACGGTACTCCAATCCACCGTCTCCTCGCTCTCTCTGGCAGCCTTCGCCGACCCGCGGGGTGCCGGGTACCTGGCCCCGCTCGCCCGCGCGGCCCTGCGCGGGGAGCCCTCGGCCCGCGTCCTCGCCACACTCGGCCACGACGAGATAGCACCCTTCGCGCGGGCACTCGATATAGCCGGCGGTGAGGGACCTCTCGCCGGCGCGCTCTCCTACGCACTCGGGGCAGGCAAGGACGCCACGCTGCGCGACGCCATGCGCTTCTCGGCCTCGCGCGACGCCCTCGCCCGCGAGTACGCCAGGGACTTCGAGGTCACACGCGAGCTCGCGAGGCCAGCCCTCCTCAGTGCCCTCTCCCGCGCGGACTCCATCCGCGGCGCCCTGGTCCAGGCTTACCTCGAGGTCCTCTCGGAGGTGCCCGACCTGGAAGTCGCGGGGCGCTCTGGCCGGCGCGAGGCCGAGGAAGTCTCCCGCATGGCGCACGGGGTACTCAAGGCCGGAGGCGTCCACTCCAGGCGTGGCCTCGAAGGGATAGCCAACCTCGGCGGGCTCCTGCGCGCAGACCCCCGCCTCTCTCCGACCACGACCGAGTATCCCGTCATCGCGGCCGCCTTCCTCGTCGCCCTCGAGTACGGTCCCGGCGCCCTCAGCCACAGGCTAAGGCCGGCCACGGGGGTAGACAGAGGAAGGTGAAACCGTTCGCCGGGTACTTCCCCGGGATTGGTAGAATCTTCTGCGATGAGCGCGGTCGTTGGTAGAGGAGACGTATGAGGGCTCTCGTCATCGTGGGACACGGCTCGCACCTCAACGAAGACTCGAGCCTGCCCGTCTACGAGCACGCCCAGAGGATCAGGCAGAACGGAGAGTTCGACGAGGTCGTCGAGTGCTTCTGGAAAGAGGAGCCGTCCATGCGCCACGTGCTCGACACCGTCGAGTCAGAGGACGTCTACGTCGTCCCCGCCTTTATCTCCGAGGGCTACTTCACCCAGCAGGTCATCCCGAGGGAGCTCGGCCTCGAGGGCCCTGTAACAAGAAGGGGCGATAAGACCGTTCGCTACGCCGGACCTCTGGGCACCTTCGAGGGGATGGCCGACGTCATCCTGGAGCGCACCGAAGACCTCATGCGCGGGAGGGAGGTCTCGGGGCGCACGGCCCTTATTCTGCTGGGCCACGGTACCGACCTGAACAAGAGCTCGGGCGGTGTGATCTAC
>CADDZK010000135.1 GCA_902812425.1 Actinomycetota bacterium | reverse complement strand
CAGCTACGCTGGCACGATCAGCAACTCGTCGGGCCGAGCGGTCCAGGTGACGAACCGCAACACCGGCTCCCCCGGGCTCGTCCAATTTGCGGGCTCGATTGCGAGCACGGGCGGCGCTGGCGTGAACCTCGACAACAACGACAACGGCACGATCACCTTCTCCGGCGGCCTCGGTCTCTCCACCGGCGCGAACACCGCCTTTAGCGCGACGAACGGCGGCACCGTCAACGTCGATAACACCGGCGTCGTCAACACGCTCACGACGACCACTGGAACTGCCCTGAACGTCGCGAACACTACTATCGGCTCGACCGGGCTCAAGTTCCAGAGCATCTCATCGAACGGTGCTCCCAACGGCATCGTGCTCAACAACACCGGATCGAGTAGCGGCCTGACCGTGACCGGCGACGGCACCAATACGTCGCTCGGCGGCAACAGCTCCGGCGGGACGATCTCGAACGCGACCGGTGCCGACGGCGGCGTTGCCGGGAGTGCGATCTACCTCAACAACACGTCAAGCGTGACCCTGCGACGGATGACGATCAACGGCACGAACCAGAACTTCGGGATCAACGGAACGGGCGTCACCGGCTTGACCCTCGAATACTCGACGATCGGCGGGAGCAACGGAACGAGCACTGCCAACGACGAGGCCTCGGTCGCATTCACGAACCTCACCGGGTCCGCCTCGCTCACCAACGACGCGATCAGCGGCGGCGTCGAGGACGACGTCCGCATCTCCAACTCTACCGGCTCGCTCAATTCGCTCTCGATCACCGGGTCAACCTTCGCGACCACCGGCGCCGCTACGGCGAACGACGGACTGTCGCTGATCGGTGACACCGGAGCGTCGGTCTTCAATGCGACCGTCACCGGCAACAGCTTTACGCGCGCGCAGGGTGATCTCTTCGCATACAATTTGAAGACCGGCACCGGCACACTGAACTTCAGCTCAAACACCGTGACGAACAACTTCCCGACGAGCCTGCCGGCCGGCGGCGGCGATATCAACATCAGCTCGGGCAGCCTTGGGTCGCCTTCGACAAGCCTCACCTACACGATCTCGAACAACAACATTTACTCAGCGGGCACCGGCGGCCAGCCGCCGAACGGCTCCGTCATCGTTGCCGCCGCGACGCCGGCGGGATCGGCGACCGGAACGATCTCGAACAACACGATCGGCACGACGGGCGTCACCCAATCGGGCGGCTTCGATGCCATCTTGGCGGACGCCGTCAAGGCGGGCGTGCACAAGGTGACGATCACCGGTAACACGATCCGCCGCTACAAGGAGGCGGGGATTCGGCTCCTCGGTGTATCGCCGACTGCGGCGCCCGGCTTCAACATGCGGGCAACCGTCAAGGGTAACGTAATCACCGAGCCGGACTCGGTCGCCTTCGCCGGAATCGACGCCGAGGTCGGAGCCGACCCGGCCGACATCGGGACGATGTGCCTCGACCTCGGAGGCACGACCGCGGGCGACAAGAACAGCGTCTCGAACGGCGACCCGGGCAACTTCAACGACATCAACCTGATCCAGCAGTTCAACACGAGCATGATCCTGCCGGGATACGCAGGCAGCGCAACGGACGACGCAGCAGTAGGGACGTTTGTCGCCGGGCGGAACAACGGGGATGGGACACCCACGGTGTCCGCGATTCACGACACGACAACCGCGGACGGAAATCCGGCAGGGAGCGGGTTCACGGGTACCGGGACGAACTGTTCATGACCGACCAAGGGAAGGAAGGTAGGTTGAGCCGATGAGCGAGCCGTTTCTCGGAGAGATCAAGATCATTTCGTGGAACTACCCACCGAAGGGCTGGGCGTTCTGCAATGGTCAACTGCTCCAGATCAACCAGAACCAGGCCCTATTCGCGATTCTCGGGACGACCTACGGAGGGAACGGCCAGACGACGTTCGCTCTCCCAAACCTGCAGGGCCGCTCGCCGATCCACTTCGGCAACGGCTTCATGCTTGGCGAGAGAGGGGGTGAGAACGAGCACACGCTCGCGCTCCAGGAACTGCCGGCGCACAACCACATCCCCCAGGCAACGGCGGCGAACGGCGACACGCCGATCCCGACGACGCTCGCGAACGCGAACAACCTCTACTCGACGGCCGCGCCGAACACGACGCTCACGCCCGGCTCGATCGGGAATGTCGGCGGCTCGCAACCGCACGACAATATGTCGCCCTACCTCGTGCTGAACTTAATCATCGCTCTACAGGGGATCTTCCCCTCGAGAACGGAGGCGGGATGAGCCAGCCCTTCATCGGCGAGATCCGCATGTTCGGCGGAAACTTCGCCCCGGCAGGATGGGCGTTCTGCGACGGCCAGGAGGTACCCATTAGCGAGAACGACGCGCTGTTCCAGCTGATCGGGACTACCTACGGCGGCGACGGCGAGAGCACCTTCGCGCTTCCCAACCTGCAAAGCCGTGTCCCAGTCCATGCAGGACCGGGCTTTGTGCTCGGCCAGCAGAGCGGCGAAGAACAGGTGACTCTGAGCGTCAATCAGATTCCGGCCCACGGCCACGCGCTGAATGCGGACGAGAACTCCGGGACGCAGCTGAGCCCGACGAACAACATCCTCGCCCAGACCCAGAACCCGATGCTGTATCGACCAATCGACCCGACCCTGGCGATGAACGCAAACTCGGTGCTGCCGGCGGGCGGCAGTCAGCCGCACGACAACATGCTCCCGTTCCTCGTCATCTCGTTCATCATCTCGCTGTTCGGCATCTTCCCGACGCAGTCCTGAAGGAGGTCCACGATGGCAGACCCATTTGTCGCTGAGATCCGGATCTTCGCCGGCAACTTCGCGCCGACCGGGTGGGCGCTCTGTAACGGGCAACTCATGCCGATCTCGCAGAACACCGCGCTCTTCTCACTCCTCGGAACGTTCTACGGAGGCGACGGGAAGTCGACCTTCGCGCTCCCGAACCTTCAGGGCTCCGCGCCGATGCACCAGGGGCAGGGACAAGGGCTATCTCAGCGCTTCATCGGCGAGCAGGCCGGCGAGCAGGGAGTCACGCTGCTCCAGACCGAGATGCCCGCCCACTCGCACGCGCTTAACGGGACGAACCAGCTTCAGAACCTCCCCGATCCTGCGAACCACACCCTTGCGCGCGCAAACGCCAACGCGTACGTCCAGAACCCGAGTAGCTTCACGCAGATGAACGGGTTGGCGATCGGCAACAGCGGGGGTGGTCTGCCGCACAACAACATGCCGCCATTCCTGACGCTCACGTTCATTATCGCGCTACAGGGCGTCTTCCCGCCACGAAGCTAGGCACGCGACAGGCCGCGGGCCCACCAGGGAAAGGCGTAAAGGATGGCCACCATCAACGCTACCGTTGCCTGCGACAGTCATAATACGGCCTGGATCGAGGGTCCGCTGAACCCAACGATGCAGGTGCTCTCAGCGAGCCTGCCCGACGTCGATACGGGCACGATGTCGAGGGCAACTTGAGCGCCTCGGCAGAGGGAGCTGCCCCGATGGCCGTGCGCGTGGATGCGGTCGTCTCCGGTTATCCTGTCATTGCGCCAGCGTGACGAACAGAGCGTAGGACTGCTCCGCGAGGGCGTCCCATGAGTATTCGGGATTCTACCTGGGTGTGAATATAAGGCTAGGTGTGGCCTGGCTGGTACCGGGCTTACGTACTCTGGTTGCGACGCGGCGTCTCGTCTGAATAACCGTGAACGTAGAGAGAGCCGGAACCCTGACAAGGATTCCGGCGTATGGTGGCTATAAGCTCAGTATTCCGAGGGCAACAACAGCGTGGTGACGCTCCTGTCAGCTGCGGTTATGACCCAAAGCCTCTCCCCGACCACCCGGTACGAGGAGAGGACCCTGAAGCCATACCTCACAGCGACTTCGTTCTCACGGGCATCCTCCTCTGGCACGTCTCCCCAATCTCCCGTCCGGTGGCGCTCGAGCAGCGCGGGCAAGAGATCTTCGCCCGCGCTCTTGATCAAGTCTATGGCACCCGGCGTGGCCACGATGCGGCCTAAAGGAAAGAGGGCGGCCACGCTAGCCGCCCATCCTTTCGAGGCAGAACCAAACTGTATCGATGAAGCGGTGTTCGGGGTGGCAGCGGATGCACCACATCGGCTGGTCCTTGCCCCTGGCATTCTTCAGGCCCATCAACGCCCTGCCGCCCTCCGAGGGACGCCCTGAGGGCTCTTTGCACCCCGCGCAGCGCCTGCGGGGACGATACCCGCTCCCGTCGCAGCGGGGGCACGCTTCGCCTTCGTGTCGGGGGCACTCGACTAGCTCTAGGGGCTCTTCTAGCGCAGAACGCGCTACACTTCTCTCGTCCATAGGGGCCTCTTCCCTGTGGTCCTGGCCTCGGGGTGTTAGCGCACCGCCGGGGCCTTTTTTCTTTATCTGACGCATTTATTTTAACATGATTGTGTGATCATTGTCTACTATATAGGATATAATTCTCGCCAATAGCGGTAAAAATGCGAGCATGGAGGTGAGCGCGGTGAGGTTGCGGGAACTGAGGGAGCGACAGGCGCTCTCCCTTAGGGAACTTTCGGCACTCTCGGGGGTGAACTACAACTCGATCTGGCGGATCGAGGCCGGACGCACCGGGGCAAAGCCACGAACGGTACGCCGGTTGGCTACAGCTTTGGGAGTCGAACCCCACGAGCTGCTGAAAGGAGTGGATGGGTAAGCGAGGCAACGGCGAGGGGAGGATCCAATGGCCATCCTTGCGCCGCCATTGGATGCGACAGTACCCGTTTTCTCCCCGGCCTACAAAACGCGTCCCCGAAGCTCCTCGTGGCGATTCTCAGGGCCCTGGAGGCGATTCGCGCGAGACCCCGGTTCAAGGATGCCTAGTAGAAGGCGGCTGCGAAAATCGGCGAGAGCGTGCGGAGGCTCCGCATCGAGATGTTCATCTCGCAGGCCGAGTTGTCGAAGCTCGCTGGCGTTTAACCGGCCCATTTAGGGCGTACCGAGGGCGACGAACACGCTCCGCACCCCTTCACCATAACTGAGATTTGAAAGGCGCTCGGCATAGACCTTTCCGGGTTCGTTTGCGAAAAGTAGCCTGCCTCTCCCTAGAAGAGCCTATAAAGCCAGGTGATGGCATCAATCGTGGCTCCCTCTGCGGAGCTTGACGAACCCAGAAGCAGAAATAGCTAGCCAGAGCGTACCGGCTTGCGTTCTCATGGTCTCCGAGGGGCCCGGGCAAGGCGTGCGGCGGAGGCACATTGAGATACGAAGTAGCCACCTAGCAGCGCGGGCTCGCAGAAGGAGGTCCTTTGCCCCAATCGGCGGCAACAAGTGCGCCTCCTCGTGAAGAAAATGCGCGAAGAGGGACCTCCTCGGCTGTACGCTCTGCTACATTTTACGAAACAAAGCCATTCTTTGGATATGTCCCTTCAGAGCCCGGAGACTTCCACGTCTACGACCGCGGGCGGCGGGACATCACCTTCGGAGTTCCGGCCGGCCTGGAGGCGCTGTAGTTCGTGTAGGGCCTTGTAGAGGCTTCGCTCTATGGCCGTTTCGTAGCGGGAGAGCTTGGAGAAAGCGTTCACTTTCTCTGAGTCCCGGATAAAGGTCTTGCCGAGCGTGGCGGTTTCGGCATCCCGCATGCTCTCCATCTCTTTAGCTTTGGAAAGGGCGTCGCGGTGCTTCTTCTCATTCGTTATCTTCGTCGTGGGTAAATAAAGACGGCGGATATCGTCGTCCACCCTTTCTTGCCTTTCGTAGGTCCGGGCTTCCTGGCGAGCTCGTGCGGCCAACTCCCCATAGAGCTCCCAGGCGAATATGCCGGCCTCCACTCGGCCGAGGCGCCTTAGCCTCCAGTAGGCGGCGATGATCCGATCGACGAGCATGCCCTCGAGCTCTCCGACAGGCCGCAACTCGGCCCTCAGGCGCTCGCCCAACTCCTCTAGGGCGGCTGTGTCTTCATCGGGGAAGGACCTCTTGCGAGAGCAGACCATGCTTCGTGGCATTATGGCGGACGGCGGCCTTCCCTTCGGGCGTCTTGGGGCCGGTGCTCTTGAGGGCGTTGCGCCTGTTGGCTTGGGCCTGCTTGTCACTCGTCATGGTCACACCTTCCTGTCGTTTCCGTTACAACCTTGAGGCAATTGTACGCCGACCCCACGAAAATCCTTCGTTTCAGTCCCACCCGCGGAAGATTGGGTCGTTCGGAGGTAAAGTACCGGAAGATGCAGTGGCAAGAGATCCGTAACCATTGACGCCGGGCGTCGCACTGCGGCCCGTCGAGCCTGACGACGAAGAGTTCTTGTACCGGGTGTACGCGAGCACCAGGCAAGAAGAACTGGCGCAAACCAACTGGAGCGAGTCCCAAAAAGAAACGTTCCTGCGCCAGCAGTTCGAAGCCCAGAGCCGCTACTACAGGGAGTATTACCCGGAGGCGGCTTTTGATGTGATCCTGGCCGGAAGTCGCCCCGCCGGTCGCCTCTACGTCGCCCGCTGGCTCGAGGAGATCCGTATCGTGGACATCGCCATCTTGCCCGGATATCGGGGCAAGGGTATCGGGACGCATCTGTTGAACGCACTCATCTCCGAATCAGAAGAATCAGGCAAGACGCTCTCGATCCACGTCGAACGGTTCAACCCGGCGCTGCACCTCTACGAGAGGCTCGGCTTCCGCGAGGTGGAAGACAAGGGCGTCTACCTGCTCATGGAGCGTCAGCCACGCGCTAGGTGAAGATCGCCTCGTAGCATAGCCCCTTCTCGTCGGGTCCGATGGGAACGAGGAAGAGGTCGAAGCTCCCTATCTGCTCGTGCTCCACCCAGTAGGTGCGCTGGGGGAGAAGGATATCTCCGGGGCCACGGAACACTATAGAGAAGGGCTGCCTACGACCGGACGCCCCTCCTTCGGGGCTCCCGCCCAACCCGGTGGCAGAGATCAACTCTAACTCCAGAGGTTCCCCGGAACCGGCATAGATGCGAAATGTGCCGCCCAGATGCCCCGAGAACGTCTCTATAGTGAAGGTCTCCAGCTTCGCCCGTTCCACCTGCCGACTGCCCTCCTGTCCCTTGCTCCTCGACCGCACCTCTCCTGGGTCCCCGAGCCAGCCACCGAGGAGCCTTACGTACCCATCGAAGTCGTCGCGGTGGATGCTGTGTCCTGCGTCGAACTCCTCGACCTTGCCCCGCCGCAGCGAGCCCGCGACGGCCTGACGTTCGGGGGCTAGCAGCACGGAGCCCCGCTCCTCGCTCCCGAGCACGAGCAGGGTGGGGATCGAGACGGAGCGGACCATCGCCGCAAGGTCGTAGCGCAGCCCCTCGCGGAGGAGACCGACGACCGGACCCGCGTCACAATCGAGGATTCCTGCGACGCTGTTCCTCGCGTCTTCATCGGTCCACGCGGGATTTTCGATGAGGTTCCTTCGCACCGCCTCTTCTGACGACCCCCTGGCGAGGACCACGCCTGCCTGCGTCTCGCGTGCCACCTCTCCGAAGTCCGTGCTCTCAGGACCCGGCGGGTCCTCGAGCACCAGCCTCCGGGCCGGTTCGCCGTAGTCTTCGCAGAGCTTCAGGGCCACCAGAGCCCCGAGCGAGTGTCCGAGCAGGACGTCGGCCGTGACTCCCTCGAACACCGTCTCGTATACGTCAGTGGCTAGGTCGCCCAGAACTTCATCGCCATGCATCCTGGGGCTCGCGCCGTGGCCGCGCAGATCCACAGCGACGGCGCGCCAGCCGTTCTCGGCGAACCACGGGCCGACCCTCCACCAGGTGCGCGTCGAGGCGGTGACGCCGTGGACGAGCACGGCGAGGGGGCGTCCCTCCTCTCCCCAACTGCGGGTCGCGAGCCTCAAAAGCTCTCCACCGCGGGACGAAGGTCGAGCTCCAGCGTCCAGGCCGTCTGGTCCTGGGAGTGGAGCTGCCAGTAAGTCTCCGCTATAGCCTTTGGCGAGAGCATGGTGTGCTCCTCGCGGTCAGGGGACATCTCTCGCAACCTGGGCGTGTTGATCTGGCCATCTATGACGACGTGCGCGACGTGTATCCCCTGCGGCCCGAACTCCCGCGCCATCGACTGCGCGAGCGCCCTGAGCCCGAACTTGCCGACGGCGAGCGCCGAGAAGCGGGCAGAGCCCCGCAGAGAGGCCGTCGCTCCCGTGAGCAGAACGGTACCCCGTCCTGCCTCGACCATCGCGGGCAGGACCTGCTGTGCGGCGTAGAAGGCACCCGCGCAGTTGGCCTTGAAGCACTCTTCGAACTTGTCCGGCGAGAGGTCCAGGATGCCTCCCATCTGGAAGGCGCCAGCGTTGTAGACGAAGACCTCGGGGTCGCCCAGCTCGCCGCGCACCCGCTCGAAGGCAGCGACGACAGAATGAGGGTCCGTGGCGTCGGTGGGGACGGGAAGCGCCGTACCTCCGCCGGCTTCTATCTCCTCCCTCACGGGCGTGATGCTCTCCTCCCTGCGTGCCATGAGGGCGACGTCGAAGCCCTCGCCGGCGAATCGCCCGGCTATCGCCGCGCCGAGCCCCGGCCCGACCCCCAGAACCGCCGCTACAGTCATACGTTGCTCCTTGTCCTTTGGGTCCACATTCTTCCGTTCGGGAACTCGTATGCCTCAAGCGATGCAGGTCTCATCTCGATCGAGTAGCCGGGCGCGGTCGGGGGCATGTAGCGGCCGTTTTGGATCTTCACGGGGTCGAGGAAGTGTTCGTGGAGGTGATCCACGTACTCGAGAACCCGGTCTTCCAGTGAGGCCCCAACGGCTATGTAGTCGAAGATGGAGAGGTGCTGGACGTACTCGCACAGTCCGACGCCTCCTGCGTGCGGGCAGACGGGGACGCCGAACTTCTTCGCCATCAAAAGGACGGAGATCACCTCGTTCGCGCCGCCGAGGCGGCAGGCGTCTATCTGGCAGAAGCTGATGGCTTTTGCCTGAAAAAATTGCTTGAAGAGGACGCGGTTCTGGCAGTGCTCGCCGGTGGCGACCCCTACGGGATCGACCGCCCTCGCTATCGCGGCGTGGCCTAGCACGTCGTCGGGGCTCGTCGGCTCCTCGATCCAGTAAGGGTCGAACTGACTGAGGCGCCCCATGTTCTCTATGGCCTCGCCAACGTCCCAGACCTGGTTCGCGTCCATCATGAGTTTACGCTCGGGCCCGATCTCCTCGCGGACTATCGAGGCCCGCCTGGCGTCGTCCTCGACGTCGAGGCCCACCTTGATCTTGACGTGCCCCCAGCCAGCCTCCACGGCCTCCCGCGAGAGACGCCTGACCTTCTCGTCGGGGTAGCCTAGCCAGCCGGCGCTCGTCGTATACGCGGGGAAACCTTCGGAGAGCATCTCGGCTTCCCGATCCCGCTTCGTCCCTTCGTTCTGGCGCAGGATTCCGAGCGCCTCCTCGGGCGTGAGGGCGTCTGTTATGTAGCGGAAGTCCACGCAGGAGACGAGTTCCTCAGGGCTCATGTCGGAGAGGAGCTTCCAGAGGGGCTTGCCCTCGCTCTTGGCGTAGAGATCCCACACGGCGTTGACGAGAGCCGCCGTCGCGAGGTGGATGACGCCCTTCTCCGGGCCGACCCAACGGAGCTGGCTGTCTCCCGTGACGTGACGCCAGAAGGCGCCCATGTCCTCCGTGAACGATTCCAAGGTCCTCCCGATGACGAGCGGGGCTAGCGCCACTATGGCGGCGACGCAAAGTTCGTTGCCACGCCCGATGGTGAAGGTGAGGCCGTGGCCTTCGAGATCGGTATCCGTCTTGAGAACCGCGTAGGCGGCCGAGTAGTCGGGGACCTGGTTCATGGCGTCCGAGCCGTCGAGGTTCTCTGAGGTGGGGAAGCGGATGTCGCGGGCTACTAACTCGGTGATGGTGATCACGCCGTAC
>CADDZK010000134.1 GCA_902812425.1 Actinomycetota bacterium | reverse complement strand
CACTACTTCGGCAAGAGGCGCGGGCCATTTTGGAAGAGGAAGGCATCACTCTGGTCGACTATGGGGCGCTACGAGCGCTATGGAACGACAGGCCTCGTGCTTAGGAGGTGGTCACGTAAGTCGTGGGGGTAGATCGTTGTTGAATGCGCGCCGTTCGACGCTACCGACCCTATTCACCGGAGTGCGTGGAAGGGGTCTCTCGGAAGTTCGGTGAGGGGTTCCAAGAGTACATAGGCCTGGAATCTGCTATCGTGCTCAACGTAGCATGAAATAACTGTTGTGCTACGTTGGGGAAAGGACAGCGCGTTATGGTGGACCGGCAAGACGCCCTAGGATTGCCCTTGGCCAAGCACCTCGATGAGGCGGACATCCAAGGTTTTGCGGCTGCTCTTCGGGGTGACCTGATACGTCCCGAGGACGACCGCTACCATGCCTCTCGGGTGGTCTTCAACGCCATGGTGGATCGACATCCGGCCCTGATCGTCCGCTGCGCAGGGGGGGCCGACGTGATGAGGGGGGTCGATTTCGCCCGATCCCACAGCGTACCGTTATCTATCCGCGGCGGGGGGCACAGTGTCGCTGGCAAGGCGGTATGCGACGGCGGCCTGATGCTCGACCTTTCGCCCATGAAGGGCATCCGTGTCGATCCCGTACGCAAGACCGCCGAAGCCCAAGCAGGTCTCACACTGGGCGAGTTCGACCACGAGACGCAGGCGTTCGGGTTGGCGACCACCCTCGGGGTCGTCTCGGTGACCGGTATAGCAGGTCTTACGCTCGGGGGCGGCCTCGGCTGGCTAAACGGCTTGCACGGCCTTGCCTGCGACAACCTCATCTCGGCCGATGTGGTTACGGCCGACGGCCGACTCTTGAGAACAAGCGAGGAAGAGAACGAGGACCTCTTCTGGGGCATCCGGGGAGGGGGAGGCAACTTCGGCGTTGTGACCTCCTTCGGATACCGGCTGCACTCGGTCAGCAGGGTGCTGGCCGGCGGGCTCTCTTACCCGCTGTCCAAAGCCCACGAGGTCCTCCGCTTCTATCACGAGTTTGCAAACGAGTGTCCCGATGAGCTCTCGACCACCGCTTCGCTGGGCGTGTCGCCGGACGGGGACGGCGTGGTCAGCGTCTCGGTGTGCTACTGCGGGTCTCTTGATGAGGGAGAACGGGTGCTTCGTCCCCTGCGGGAGTTTGGCTCTCCGCTGGCGGATAACATCGAGCCCATGGCCTACACCGCGCTCCAGAGTACCCCCGACGCGGGCTTCCCGCCAGGACGCCGCCACTACTGGAAGTCGAGCTACCTCAAAGAGCTAAGCGATGAAGCCATCGAGGTCATGGTCGAGTACGTCTCCGAGATGCCCTCGTCCGCCACGGGAGTTGGCCTCCAGCAGATGCACGGCGTGGCAAGCCGTGTCGATCCGACAGCGACAGCCTTCCCGCACAGGGACGAGCACTACGACTTGCTCATCCTCTCGCAGTGGGCCGACCCGGCGGAGTCCGAGAGCAACGTCGAGTGGACGCGCTCGTTGTTCGAGGCGATGAAGCCCTTCTTTGAGGGAGGCGTCTACGTGAACAACCTCGGGGACGAAGGAGAAGATCGGGTGAGGGAGGCCTACGGCGCCAACTACGAGCGGCTGCTGGCCCTCAAGGGTAAGTACGATCCCACCAACCTCTTCCGCCTAAACCAGAACATAAAACCGCCCAACCAAACCACTAGCAGCCCGGTTTCGTAAGGCCAGAGCACCCTATTCACCGGAGTGCGTGGAGAGATTGTCTTAAAATCCTCTCAAGTACACGCTAGACTCCTGACCACGAGCCGCGTCATCGCCGCGTGGATGAACGCTTCTCCGGTGGTGCTCATCCGTTAGTAGTCTTTGGCCATGCGCCGGTTGTGGGATACCCACGCCAAGGTGCGCTCCGCGACCCAACGACCGAGCAGGTTCTCGAAGCCCGGGCGCGTGGGCAACTTGCTGAGGTCCATCTGGCGCCCCTCCTTGAACCACTCCATTAAGCCCACACACCCAAGACCTTCTCGGGGGCGGGTTTAGACGAACGATTGACCACCTCGACCTCGAGGCCGAGCACCTGCTCCGCCCACTCCTTGCTCCGACCCCGGTAACCCGCCTCCACCCACAGGTACGAAAGGTGCGCCAGGCGCGAGCGAGCCGGTTCTAGCAGATGTCTGATGGCGTCCTGGTCGGGAACCCTGGCCTCGACCACCAAACCTTCCGTGTCCACCAGCACATGACGCTTAGAATGCCCCTAACCTTCTTGCCGCCGTCGAAGCCTCCCTCTGCTCGCCCCCTACGCCCGTGGTCTTGGCCGATTAGCTGTCCACTACGCCGGCGCTGGGTTCGGGGTATCGGCACAGCTTCCCCCTCAGCACTCGCCGCATCGCCCGGTTGATCCTCTCCCAGGTGCCGTCGAGCCTCCACGCCCTGAAATAGTGGAACACCGTCTTCCAAGGCGGGAACTCGCGGGGCAACATGCGCCACTGGCACCCGCTCTTGGGTACGTAGAAGACCGCATTGAGGATCTCGCGGGGGCTGTGCAATCTCGGGCGTCCGCGCCATTTCGAGGACGGGAGGTGAGGCCTCAGCAGCTTCCATTCGTCGTCAGTAAGGTCGCTCGGATATATTTTCGCCATACGGCGGAGCGTAGTAGACGGCCGGCGCTTTTTCAGACAGTCTCAGAAGGGATCTTCTAAGAAGTTCGTGCCTTGATAGGGAGCGCGCTCTAGGTTTCGATCTCTACTTCAGCCTCGCAGTTGACCGGGGCGTTTAGCGGGATCATCATCCCGATCGAGGAGCGGGCGTGTGCCCCTACATCAGCACCGTAGAGCTCGAGGATCAGATCCGAATAGCCGTTGGTGACAAGCGGCGTCTGGTTTAACTCGGGCGCCACGTTGACCATGGCGAACACCCTAAGCCAAGCACTGATGCGGTCGAGGTCGCCTAGTGCACGCTTGAGGCTGCCAAGATGGGCAAGGGCGACACAGCGCGCCGCCTCATATCTCTCTTCGGCAGAGACCTCGGCGCCCACCTTGCCAAGCGGTTGGGCGATAGAACCGTCGGCGTTCAAGGGTGTGTGTCCGGAGACGTAGGCCCGATTGCCGCGCACGCAGGAGAAGGGCGACTGAAGACCTGAGGGGGGACTGCGTCGGTTCGGGTAGCACAAGACCTAGTTCTTCTAGCTTGGTTTCTATACGCACAGGTATGTTCCCTCCTCTCTTAGAGGCCCTCGACGACGACGAACTCCGTCGAGGTGGTCTCGGTGCGAAGTCTCTTGAGGGGAGCGTATTCTGGCGAGTCATACCACTCGCGAAGGCGCTCTACGCTTTCGAACTCGAGCACGACCAGACGCTGGGGGCTCCACTCGCCCTCCAGCACCTCGACCATGCCCCCGCGAGCGAGGTACTTACCACCATATTGGGCGATGGTCTGTGGCGCCTTCTCCCTATACTCGGCGTAGCGGTCAGGATCGGTGACACGCACGTTAACTACCGCATAGGCTGCCATACTGCCTCTACCCTCCTTTAGTCCTCTCCCGTACTTGTCGCTAACTCTACTATTGAGGCGGATTCTGCGCTTGTGCTCTTCTTGGCCTTATTCAGCCAAGTGCTTAGAAGGAGGGTATCAGAAGTTGGTGCTGCTGAACGGTGCTTATATACGTGGACCTCGGAGAGAGTGTATGAGCACCCTGCCTACTCTCAGCCGCCCAGCGGTGGGTTCCTCTCATAGGTGGGAATGGCGTCGTCGATGTTCACCCACGGTTGGGCGCTAGAAGTCCACATGTGCATCTGCGGCCTAAGCCATGAGGGGTCGTCTAACGTTCCCGCTTTCAGCCACTCCAGATCCGGCGTCGCCGTTACTTCGCTCGTGATGCCCGAGCCGCACTCGGGACAGAACCTGCGGGTAACCGGCAGTCCGGTGTCCTCGCCTACGGTCTCGACGGAGGCCAGGGCCGGTCCCTCAATTCGCAGGTTCCCCTTCGGGAGGACCACGAGGACAGAGAAGGCTGAACTCGTTTGCTTCTGGCAGTTCCGGCAGTGGCACACTGTGGTCAATACGACTTCCGCCTCGCTCTCGTAGCGGACGCTGCCGCACAAACAACCTCCGACGATCTTCGCCATGCGCTTCCTCCTTTGTCGCTTTCCCTGGCGGGTTAACCCTTTCACCCATCTCCATGATGCCACTGTGAGGGTAACCGGTGCATTGACTGAAGCCTTATTCACTCAATCTCGTAGAGAGACTGCCTGAAAAAGGTTAGAGAGGGCTCTCCAGAGCAGGTGCGGGTAACTCCAAATAGCGAGAGAGGCGTCTGCTCGCCCCACTTTGTAGTCTCGTAGAGTTCTCGTTTGGGGCTTATTCGGACTTTTCAGAGAGTCTCAGACGGGGTCTTCTCCGCACTTCGTTTGCAAGATCATGTATAGATCGGCACCCGATTGCGCTGTGGGACACGGTATTCGCCCCCTGGTGCTTGCGGGCCGGACACAAAATTTGTGGTTCCGAATAAAAATGCGAAACCGTGCCAGGCGATCTGGAGAGACACCGCACAAGAGAGAACGTAACTACAGCAGATTTCTGCTGGACCGAGTCCATCTACCTACGCGGGGCTTGTGGCGAGGTCTATTGGACCCTGACACCTGTAGCCTCAATCGACGTGCGGATAGACGAGCACGGGACCGCGGGCGGCGGTCACTACCTTGGTCGAGACGCTCCCTAGCCTGGTGTGTATCATCCCGGCCAGGCCCCTGCTGCCTACGGCAACGAGCGAGGGCCGCACCTCCTGGGAAGCTTCGAGCAGTACGCTCGCGGGGTAGCCGTCCGAGAGCCTGACCTCGGGTTTGCGGCCCAGGATCTCTGCGAGCTCACGGGCCCTGGCTTCGAGCATCTTTTCGTCACGCCCCCGCATATCCATAAGGTCTTTGACCGTGGATCTCGCTTCCCCAGGAGGGACCTCGGGCAGGTCGGGGTGGGAGTACACGAGCAGGCCGTCGGCTCCGTACAGACGGCCGATGCCGGCTGCGAGCTCGCCCGCCTTGCGCGCGTCGTCGGAGTAGTCCTCACCGACTACGATGCGAACCGGCGGCCAGGCGTCCTCTCCGCCCCTCAGCACGAGGACGGGGACCCTGGCGCGGTGGACGATCTCCTCTGACTGGCTACCCATCAGGATGCGCTGCACCGTCCCGAGCCCGCGGCTGCCGACGACGAGGAGGCCGGCACCGATCTCCTCGCAGAGGGAGATGACCTCGTTCGAGGTGCGGCCTCTCCTGAGATGCGCCTTCGCGACCTCGCCTCCTGAGGCCCTGATCCTCTCTACCTGCCCGTCCAGTATCTCCTGGCCCTGGCGCCTGAGCTCCCTCTTGACGAAGTCGTGGGCGAAACCGGGAACGTCGTGCCAGACGTGGACGACGTGAAGCTCGGCACCACTTTTCATGGCGAGGTCCGAGGCCGCCTCTGTCGCCCTGACGGCATCGGCAGATCCGTCGGTGGCCAGCAGGATCATCTCCGGCAACACGCTCATGTGGGACTCCTCCAGGTCGCCAAACGTCTCTTCCCGAATACTACCGTCCATAGGTTCCGGTTACGATCCTCCCGAGGGGACGGGCTCGCGGAACTGGCGACGGTAGAGGTCGGCGTAGAGCCCGTTCCTCTCGAAGAGCTCTGAGTGCGTGCCTCGCTCGGCGATGCGGCCATCCTCTATTACCAGGATGAGGTCTGCGTTCCTGATCGTGCTCAGTCGGTGGGCGATGACGACGCTGGTCCTCCCTTCGAGCAGCGTCGCCAGCGCCCGCTGGATGATCGCCTCCGTCCTGGTGTCTACGTTGCTCGTCGCCTCATCCAGGATGAGTATGCGCGGGTCCGTCAAAACTGCCCTGGCGAAGGAGAGGAGCTGGCGCTGGCCCTGGCTCAAAGCCCCGCCCTCCTCACCGAGGACGGCGTCGTAGCCGTCCGGCAGGGCCACTATGAAGTCGTGGGCGTTCACGACGCGGGCCGCCGATTCGACCTCCTCGCGCGTCGCCTCGGAGGGGTCGCCGGAGCGGCCGTAGCCGATGTTCTCAGCGATCGTGCCAGAGAAGAGGAAGGGCTCCTGAAGCACGATTCCTATGTTCGCCCGCAGGTCTTTGCGGGCGAACTCCCTCACGTCGGTGCCGTCTATACGGACCGCCCCATCGGTGACGTCGTAGAAGCGCGGTATCAGGCTCGCGATCGTCGTCTTGCCCGCGCCGGTCGGGCCTACCAGCGCTACGGTCATCCCGGGCTCGACCTCGAAGCTCACGTCGTGCAGGACGGGGCGTCCTGGGTCGTAGGCGAAGGTTACGTGATCGAAGGAGATGCGGCCCCTGGCTGGACCGAGCTTCGGGGCGTCCGGCGGGTCGGCGGGCTCCGGCTCTTCGTCGAGGATGTTGTAGATGCGCTCGGCCCCCGCGACGGCGGCCTGGGCCTGGGTGTAGACCTGGGAGGCGAGCTGTATCGGGCGGAAGAACTGCTGGACGTAGATCAGGAACGCCGTGAGGATGCCGACCGAGAGCGAGCCTGTGAAGACCAGGTAGCCACCGTAGCCTATGACGAGCGCCGTAGCCAGGGTCGAGAGCACGTCTATGGCTGGGGCGAAGGCCGAGGTGATCGCGACGGCCTGCACGTTGGCGTTGCGGTTGGCCGCGTTGCGCTGCCTGAAGCGCGCGATGTTCTCCTCGGTCCTGTTGAAGGCCTGCGCCTCGCGCACGCCCATGATGTCCTCCTGCACCCCCGCGGTTACGTCCCCGACGGTCTCGCGCGTGCGGCGGAAAGCGTGCCTCGCGCGACGGGCGAAGAACGAGGTCAGGAAGAGCATTACGGGGATGATCGTGAAGCACGCGAGCGCCAGGTTCCAGTCGAGCAGGAGCATCGCAACGACTATTCCGACGAGGCTGAACAGGGATCCCAAGAGCTGCGTGAGGCCCTGCGAGAAGAGCTGGTTGAGGGTGTCCACGTCGTTCGTGACCCTGCTCATCAGGTCGCCGACGGGCCTCCTGTCGAAGTACCCGAGGGAGAGGTGCTGGAGACGGTCGAAGATCCTGGCCCGCATCGAGGCGAGTAGCCCCTGCCCGATCGAGCCGACCTGGTAGACCTGGCCCCGCGCGGCGATGGCCCCGAGGACGTAGATGCCGAGCAGCAAGAACATCGCCCGCGAGAGGCCCACGGCGTCGCCGCGCAGGATGTAGCGGTCTATGGCGTGTCCGATCAGCCACGGTCCCCCGGCCTGCGCAACGGCCCCTAGCACGACGAACACGAGGACGAGCACGAGCTTGCGCGAGTAGGGGCGCAGCTCGGAGATCAGGCGCCGGGTCGTGGCCCGCGCGTCCCCGGCGCGTTCCTGCGGCGCGCGGGCTATGGATTCAAGACCCCTGATCTTCGTCCCCCCCGGAAGGCTTCATCATGTGCACCAGCCAGCTCTTGCCTCCGGTGCGGAAGATCGCGTAGCGGCCCCGTAGACGCCGCCCGTGAAGGACGACGATCACCTCGTCATCGTCGAACTGCTCGGGCGCGTAGGTGCCGCTGTCCCAGATGCTCTTCTTCACGGCGCCTTCGGGACCTCCTTCGACCGGCGTCGCGTCCTCGAAGTCCAGGTGGGAGAGCGTGTGATCCTCGACGCGCATGGCGAGGCGGTTCTTGCTGGTGTCTGTCGGCATACCCTTCGGTACGGCCCAGGAGACGAGGACGCCTCCTCTTTCGAGGCGCAGGTCGAAGTGGTGGCTCCTCGCGTAGTGCTCCTGTATGACGAACCTGGGCACGTTCCCCTACGCGGGCGAGAGCTTCAAGGTCGTCGGCAGGACGTCGGGACGCACTATCGCCGCCGTCGGTCCCGGCCATGACTCTTCGTACTTGTTCCTGTACACCTCGCTCACCGCCTCGGCGTTCGTATCATCGGCGGGGACCGCGCGCACTGGAATGCGTCGCTGCTCTACGTGCAGAGCGCCCTCGGGGTTACCGGAGAGCTCGCGGTACCAGCGGCCCTTCCGTGCGCGTACGGAGCGCACGAAGACCTCGCCTTCCACGACCACCACCCAGACTATAGTGCGGTGGCCGGGGGAATCTGCGTCGCTGCGGGTCTCGACGTACACCTCGGCGGTCTCGTCGAGCAGCCGGAGGGTCTCGGTGTCGAAGGAACCGTTCACAGTGACTCCTGACCATATCGTTCGTAGTGGACGATCTCATCCAGGGGCTTGCGCGCCTGACCTCCTCTGGAGCGGCGGGCTCCTTCGCCTTGGTAGCCGAGGGAGATCGTGGTCCTCACCATCTTCTCCTGCGGTATGCCGAGGATCTCTTTTGCCGCGTCCCTGCCGGACCCGACGATCCAACCGATGCTGGATCCTACGCCGTGCGCGTGGGCGGCGAGCATTATCCTCTCGGAGAGGCGTCCCTCGTCGTAGGTCTCCCGCTGCTCGCGCTCGCCCGCCATGACGAGCACGATCCCCAGAGGCGCCCCCGCGAGGTGCCCGGCGTAGCCCTCGACCGAGGCGAGCGAGCGCAGCGTCTCCCTGTCCTTTATGACCACGATCTCCCACGGCTGGCTGTTCCCCGCGCTCCCCGACCAGCGTGCCACCTCGAGGATGTCGTCGATCACCTCCTGTGGGACCGGCTCTGAACGGAACGAGCGGACGGCGCGGAGGGTGCGCAGGAAGGAGATGCGGTCTCTCGCCGTCCTTTCGTCTGTGGTCTCGCTCATCACACGCTCCTCTCTGCGAGCATCTCGCGCGCCCTTTCTGGGGTCATGGGGTTGTTGTAGACCGGCGCTCCCGGTTCCTGCCTGTGGCTCTCCTTCAACGGGCCCATGTCTACGGGGGCGAAGCCGATCTCCTCGATCAGGCGCGACACGACCGCCTTCGCGTCCTCGTCGTCGCCGGCCACGAAGAGGACGAGGCGCTCCTCTCGGGGCGCGTCCGGCCGTCCTTCGGAGGCGAGCGTCCCGTAGTACATGGTGTTGAACGCCTTGACGACGCGCGCGTCGCCCAGGTAACGGGCTATGGCCTCGGTAGAGGTGAGGCCACCCAGATCCATCTCCCCGTCGCGCTTCGGGTAGTAGTTGGAGGCGTCTATAAAGACCTTGCCTGCGAGACGGTCCGCAGGAAGCTCCTCGTAGCGCCCGAAAGGTATCGCTTCGAGCACGACTTCGCCGAAGTCCGCGGCCTCCTCCATAGTGACCGCCCGCGCGCCGTCTCCGATCTCATCGACGAGCCCCGAGAGCGTCTCGGGGCCGCGGGAGTTACTTATCGCCACCTCGTGCCCCGCCCTCGCGAAGAGCCTCGCCGCGGTGCCGCCGATCTTGCCGGCACCGATTATCCCTATCTTCATCTCTACTCCTTCCTTTACGCCGCGGTTTCGGAGGGGGAGAGCAGCTGGGAGCCGAGGATCTCGTTGTACAGCTCGCTCTCGCGCAGGAGCTCCTCGTGGGTGCCACGGGCGGCGATCCTGCCCCCGTCGAGGACCAGGATCAGGTCAGCGTCACGCACGGTGGAGACCCTTTGGGCGATGACGAAGACCGTGCGGTGCTTCTCGCGCATGAGCCTGTCCAGGGTCTCCTGTATAGCCGCCTCCGTCTCGGCGTCCACAGCCGATGTGCTGTCGTCCAGGATCAGGAGTCGCGGGTCAACGAGCAGCGCCCGCGCTATGGCGATCCTCTGCCGCTGCCCGCCCGAAAGCCCGATGCCCCGCTCCCCGATGACGGTGTCGTAGCCTTCCGAGAGCCCTCTTATGAACTTCTCCGCCTGGGCCGCCCGCGCCGCAGCCACGACCTCCTCGTCGGTCGCGTCAGGCTTGCCGAAGGCGACGTTGTCACGCACGGTGCCGGAGAACAGGCGCGTCTCCTGCAGGACGATCCCGATC
>CADDZK010000133.1 GCA_902812425.1 Actinomycetota bacterium | reverse complement strand
GACGGCGGCGACCCAGACGGCCACGATGAGGATGTAGATCACGATGGCTGACGTTCCGCCGACCCCGATGGCCTCGAGGAACGTCTTCATGTTGGTGATGAGGATAATGCCGCCGACGGCGCTGCCAAGGATGCGGGCAGGCAGGATGCGCACGATGTAGGCCGCGATCGGGGCGGCTACGACGCCGCCGGCGAGGAGCGCACCGACGACGAACCAGGGGATCTGGGAGAAGCTGAGGGCGAAGAGGAAACCGATGCTCGCGCTGAGGGCCACCAGAAACTCGCTGGTGTCTACGGTGCCGATAATCTTGCGCGGCTCCATACGTCCTGAGGAGAGCAATGTCGGTGTGGAGATCGGTCCCCATCCACCGCCGCCCGCGGCGTCGAGGAACCCGGCGATCAAACCCAGAGGAGCAAGGAAAGTCTTGGGGACCGGCCTTACCACCACAGGACGCTCGTGCCGCCTGAAGGAGAACCGCGCCAGCACGAAGACGCCGAGCCCGAACAAAAAGACGGCGATGATGGGCTCCGCCGCCTCCGCCGTGATGAACGAGCTCAATACCACGGCCCCGAGGAAGGCCCCTATCGCACCAGGTATCGCCAGCGGCCAGACCTTCGACCAGTCAACGTTACCGAACCGCCAGTGAGACGTGCCAGACGCCGCCGTCGTCCCTACCTCGGCGATGTGCACGCTGGCCGACGCCAGCGCGGGCGCGATGCCAACCGTCAACAACAGGCTCTGCGATGTTACCCCGTAAGCCATCCCCAGGGACCCATCGACCAACTGCGCTATGAGACCCACAACCGCAAGCAGCAAGAAATTAACCATCTACACCGTTCCTCCACTCTTCACTTTGTCTACCATCTCTACCTTGTCTACTATTTCAATATGAAAAGTCCTCTGCACTCTAGAGTGTCGGAGAATCGATGTCAACAGGTTGACGCGTCTCTTGACAGCTCTTTGGAGAAAATGTGCCATCCGGCATATCTCACCAGAGGATCACAACGACTAAAATATATACTGAATTAATTTAATAGACAAAGTTAAGATATGCGTTGTTGATGCACGATGACACATGATGAGTGAGGCCACAATGAATAGCCCAAACCACATCAGATTGCCGAGAAATTGCGCACAACTGACTATCTTCTTAAAAATTCTACGCAAATACCCTTGACGGACCGCCCCGGCTGTTCTAGAGTCCCCATCGCATTGTTAATAAACTTTGTAGACAAAGATAGCAAGGAGGAAGGATGGATCGTCCTAACGTGGTGGTGATCGTGGCGGATACGTTCCGCAGGGACCACCTCGGGGCTTACGGCAACCCGTTCATCAGCACACCGCACATAGACGAGTTCGCGCGTTCTTCTGTTGTCTTCGACCAGCACGTGGTCTCTTCGTTCCCGACAATGCCCGCTCGCGCCGACATCCTGACGGGCACGTTCTCTTACACGCACATGGGATGGGAGCCGCTACCGAGGCATCTGACGACGTTGCCCGAGGTCCTCTCGAAGTCCGGCTACCACACGATGGGTGTGGTCGACACGCCGTTCTTTATCCGCAACGGCTTCGGCTACGACCGCGGCTTCGACGACTTCATCTGGGTCAGGGGCCAGGGTGACGACACGAGGCCGCACGAGCGGGCCGATGCGCGCTCCACGTGGCGTTCCGAGGAAGATAGGATGGTCGCACGCACGGTGGCGCAGGCCGAGCGCTGGCTGGAGCGGCACCACGATGAGCAGTTCTTCCTCTACGTGGATACGTGGGACCCGCACGAGCCATGGGACGCGCCTGACTATTACACGGCCAGGTACAGGGAGGGGTATACGGGGGAGCAGATCTACCCCGCATACGGCAACTGGAAGAAGGCAGGACTACAAAAGGACGACGTCGACCTCGGCCACGCCACCTACTGCGGCGAGGTCACGATGGTGGACTTCTGGATCGGGCGTCTCCTGGCGAAGCTCGACGCCCTGGGACTCAGGGAGAACACAATCGTCTTCTTCACCTCGGACCACGGCTTCTACTTCGGGGAGCACGACTACTTCGGCAAGGCCGAGTGGGTACACGACCCCGAGGCTTCTGTGACCGAGGACTCCTCCGTCCCCGACTGGTTGACCGAGTCGTGGCTGTTGACCGTACAGCGGTCCCCGCTCTACAAGGAGCTCACCAACATACCCCTGATGGTGCGCGGGCCAGGGCTCGAGCCCGGACGCACCCGGGCGATGACGACGGCGCCGGATCTCGCACCGACGATCATGGACCTCGTGGGTCTCGGGGGCCTGCCTACCACTATGACGGGCGACTCGTTCGGCGGGGTCCTCGATGGGAGCAGGGAAGAGCACAGGCCGCTCGTGGTCAGCTCGTGGCCGCTGTATCTGGCCGAGGGTGAGATCGTCACGGCCATAGACTCCAAGGCGCGCAGGATCGCCGACTACATGCCGCTGACCGTCACCACGCCCGAGCGGTCCCTGATCCTGGGCGGCCCCGACGACGAGCCCGAGCTCTACGACCTCACCCGCGACCCCGGCGAGCAGGACAACGCCTGGAGAGCGCTCGGCGGCGAGGGCGGACTGCTCGCCGAGCAGGCCCTCTCCTTCCTCGAAGGCGTCCGTACGCCCGAGGAGTACCTGGCCCCCCGCCGCGAGGCGATAGAGCGCTGGAGGGTGGTCAGGAAGTCCGCCTGATCATCCGGCCCTGATCCAACCGGGCTTGCAGACTCTCCCTGCAAGTCCGATCTTCTGTGCCCTCACCTCTGCCGGACGGCGGAACCGAGCTGAAGTAGAGCCTGCTGACGTGATGGTGTATGTTCGGGCTCTGCGAGCGGAAGCAGCCTCCGACCAGCAAGAGAGGGCCTGCTCGGGACCTAGAAGGCGCGCACGGGATCAGAACCTCAGATGATGCGGACAACGTCCAGCCAGACGAGGCGGGGTGGAATGATCTAGGATACCTCTATGACGGCGTCGTCGGGGAGGACGCGAGAGCGGCGTCGGAAAGGAGGAGAGGCCGTGAAGGAGAGAGACTACCTCTTCGAGCAGTTCCGCGTAGATCGCGGCTGCCTCGGCTACGTCGTCGCCGACCCCGAATCCCGTTCGGCTGCGATCATCGACCCCGAGCTGGAGATGGTCGAGCCGATGCTCAACTACGTCTTCGAGCACGGGCTGAGGCCGGCCTACGTGATCGACACCCACACCCACGCCGACCACGTCTCGGGCGCGCGGGCGTTGAAATCCAAGACAACGGCGAAGATCGTCATGCACGAGAAGGCTCCTGCGAGCTGCGTGGACATAAGGGTCGAGGACGGCGACCGCCTCAGGCTCGGCGAACTTCCGATCAAGTTCATCCACACCCCCGGTCACGCGAAGGACCTGATCTCCGTTATGCTGCCTGGCCGTATCCTCTCCGCCGACGCCCTGCTTATAGGGTCCTGCGGACGCACCGACCTCCCGAACGGCAACGCTGTCCGCCAGTATCACACGCTCTATTACATCTACCGCGCCCTCCCCGACGAGCTTCTCGTCTACCCCGGCCACGACTACAACGGACGCGAGCACTCGACCTTGAAAGAGGAGAAGGAGACCAATCCCAAGATGCTGTTCGACACGGAGGAGGAGTTCGTCGAGTACATGGAACGCGAGAATCCCGGCAAACTCACACCCGTCTACCATCTGGCCGATGCCCTCAAAGCGAACATGGTCTGATAGAGAGGAGTTACGATGAGCGCAACCGACGATCTGTTGAGGAACAACGAGGCTTACGCCGGGAGCTTCGAGAAGGGGGACCTCCCGCTGCCCCCCGCCAAAGGCGTAGCCGTGGTCGCCTGCATGGACGCGCGCCTGGACGTGCACAAGATCCTCGGCCTCGAGGAAGGCGACGCGCACGTGATCCGCAACGCCGGCGGCGTCATAACCGACGATGAGATCCGGTCCCTCGCGATCTCCCAACGCCTGCTCGGTACGCGTGAGATCATCCTGATCCACCACACCGATTGCGGGATGCTCACCTTCACCGACGACGACCTGAAACAGCAGATACAGGACGACGTCGGTATAAAGCCACACTTCTCCATGGAGTCGTTCTCCGACCTCGAAGAGGACGTGCGCCAGTCTATAGCCCGTATCCAGGCGAGCCCGTTCGTCCCAAATAAAGACGCCGTGCGCGGCTTCATATACGAGGTCGAAACAGGACGCCTGCGAGAGGTTAGCTGAGAAACCACAAATACCGAGGAACCCGCTTGACCTCGAAACAATGCTGGTCTACAGTTCTTCGATGCCTATAAATTTAGTAGGCAAAGTAGGTAATCGTCCGGGCGGGTATGCTTTGGTGGCGTTGTTGCCCGGTACCGAGCCTGGAGGAATCTGGAGAGGCCGGGCGCTCACCCCTTGTAGTACGAGAGAAAGGCGCAAGTGACACAGAGCAAACCCGTTGCGTTGTGGTGTGTACCCCGCTCCATATCCACTGCGTTCGAGAGGGTCTTCGTGGAGAGGGACGACTTCGAGGTGTTGCACGAGCCGTTCTCGGCCTCCTATTACTATGGTGAGAACAGGTTGAGCGACCGCTTCGCCGACACCGAGCCGAGGGCCGAGTACAGTTACGAGAGGGTGCTGGAGGACGTACTCAGGCCGCGTGAGCGGCGCGTCTTCCTCAAGGACATGGCCTACCAGGCCAAGAAGCTGTTGAGTCCGGAGTTCGCCTCGCGGTTCGTCAACACCTTCATCGTCAGGGACCCGAAGTACGTATTGATGTCGCTCTACAAGATGTGGCCCGACTTCACGCTGGAGGAGACCGGATACGAGGACCTGTACAGACTCTTCAAGTTTGCGACGGAGGCTGGAGAAGACGTCGCCGTCGTGGACGCGATGACCTTCTCCGAGAACCCTGCGGGTGTACTCGCCGCATATTGCGAGCATCTCGAGGTGCCTTTCACGGCAGGCTCCCTCACGTGGGAGTCGGGGGATGTCAGGGAATGGAGCAGCTGGGAAGGATGGCACGAGGACGCCGAGAGGAGCACGGGCATAGAGCCTGCCGAACGCAGGGACCCCGAACTGCCCGAAGAACTGGAGGAAGCGTACGAGTACTGTCTCCCCTACTACTACGAGCTGGCGGCGCACGCGATCCCATCCGTGCGAAGGTCTGCCAGGGGAAGACCCCAAGACGACAAGGAGAAGATCTTGCTGAGACTGGAGAGTGCGATAGTCCCGCACGGGGGAGATCTTGTAGACCGCGTGGTCCCCGAGGAGGAGCGCAGGGAGCGTTCGATGGAGGCCGCGGAGCTGCCGAAGGTGCCGCTAAACGCTCGGGCCCTATCCGACCTGCAGATGATCTCGACCGGGGTCTTCAGTCCCCTGGAAGGATTCATGTTGCGCGAAGACTACGAAGGCGTGGTCGAAGACATGCGTCTGAAGGATGGCCTCGCCTGGAGCCTGCCCGTCACGCTCTCCGTGGACGAGGAGAGGGCCGGGGATCTCTCGGAAGGTTCCGAGGTGGCCCTGGTAGACGGTACGGGAGAGCCCGTCGCCACCATGGTTCTCAGGGAGTTCTACCGCTACGACAAGGAGCGCGAGGCCAGGATGGTCTACAGGACTACCGACGCCGCCCATCCCGGTGTCGCCGCCGTCTACAGGCAGGGCGACGTCCTGCTCGGCGGCGAGGTAGAGCTCCTGCGTCCGCCCGACGAGGGTCGCTTCCCTCGCTACTACTACACTCCTGCGCAGCTGAGGGCCGCGTTCGCCGAGAAGGGCTGGAAGAGGATCGTCGGCTTCCAGACCAGGAACCCCGTCCACAGGGCGCACGAGTACATCCAGAAGAGCGCTCTGGAGACGGTGGACGGGCTCCTTCTCAACCCGCTCGTCGGGGAGACCAAGTCAGACGACATACCGGCCGACGTGCGGATGAGATCCTACGAGGTGATCCTGGAGCGCTACTACCCGGAGGACCGCACGATGCTCGCCGTCTTCCCCGCAGCTATGCGCTACGCCGGCCCAAGGGAGGCTATCTTCCACGCGATCTGCCGCAAGAACTACGGCTGTTCGCACTTCATCGTCGGGCGCGACCACGCCGGCGTGGGAAGCTACTACGGCACCTACGACGCCCAGCACATCTTCGAGGAATTCGAGCCCGAAGAACTGGGGATCACCCCCCTCTTCTTCGAGCACGCCTTCTTCTGCAGGGAGTGCGGGGGCATGGGCTCATCGAAGACCTGCCCGCACGACCCCGCCTCGCACGTCTTCCTCTCGGGGACGAAGGTGCGCGAGATGCTCAGTAAGGGCGAGTACCCGCCCCCGGAGTTCTCCCGCCCCGAAGTGATCGAGGTGCTCATGGAAGGACAACGCACCCAGAGCAGCTAAGAACACGGCATGGGAGTACCCGCCAGGGGTACTTCCACGTCTCCTGTGCGATATTACGCCAGTAGAGAGCCCGGGCCGTTGTGGGCGATGTCGACAACGACCACTGTGCCTAAAGAGACGAGCATAAAGAAGCACCCGGCGTCGAGTACGCTCCTGATCCCTACGATAGCAGGGAGAACCAGCCAGGCGGCCACGAGAGCGGCGAAGAATGCCACCTCCGCCCCCGCTATAGCGAATGCCACCTCGGATAACAGCAGCGAAGCCAGCACGGCCGATCCGGGCGCGAACCCAAGCCGCCCGTGGACCCCACCATTTCCGCAGGCGTCCCTGAGAGAGGTCAAGCACCCTCTGGAGGTGCGTCTTCGGGCATCTCGGTACCGGCCTCGGGCTTACGTCCCCGAGTATCCCGCGCTTCCTCCCCGAGATCATGCCAAGTATCCAGACCCTGACTCCCTGCCCTCTCCCAAAGCTCGTACCAGAGATCCAACTCCCACTTCATCGCCACTCTATCTCCTATTCGTATTCCCTATTTTGTCTATATCTCTAATGTAGAATAGGGTATACGAAGGCTTGTGCGGCGTCAAGCTGGCCGGGCTCTCCCTCGACCGTACGGGATGCCGCACACAGGTCAGTCACCCCAGCTTGTACACAGGACCAAGGTCTTATATATTCTTTATTATGATAGTAGACAAAATAGTTTTAATGAAGATTGGTGAACCACTAAGGAGGCTTCATGGGAGGTCGGCCCGGACTATCTGAGGTGGGGGTAAGACCTGAGCTATCGTATTTGATCTGCGCGACGCCGCGCAGCGGGAGCACGCTGCTATGTGCCGCGCTCGACGATACGGGTATAGCCGGTCATCCCGAGGAGCACTTCGAGGTTCTGCTCGAGACGGGGCTGCCCAGGCAACCGCGCGACTACTTCCAGCGCTCCAACGACCCTGAGGTATGGGCGCTCCTGGACGATCCCGAGTTCAGGGACGTTCTCGGGGAGTACGGGGGTCGGTACGCCGAGCATCCTGCGAAGAGGGACCCTGCGTGGAGCCCTCCCGACTTCGAGAAGCTCGTGAGAGAGGCGATCAGGAGAGGCACGACGCAAAACGGCGTGCTTGGGACCAAGATCATGTGGGCCTACTTCAGGGACTTCGTCCGTCTGGCACGCCGGACGCCGGGGATGGAGGACGTACGCCCGTGCGATGTTCCAGAAGCTGTGCTGCCGAACCTGCGGCGGTTCGTCTGGATACGCCGCGGGGACACCACCCGCCAGGCCGTCTCTCTGTGGAAGGCGCTCCAGACCCAGCAGTGGCGCAGGGACTCCGAAGAAGAAGTCCGGGCGCGGGACCTGCGCTTCAGCTTTGCGGCGGTAAACCACCTCAAGCTGCGCATAGACGAGCACAACGCCGCCTGGCGGGGCTTCTTCGAAGAGTGCGGCGTGGAGCCTATGGAAGTCGTCTACGAGGAGCTCGTCGAGGACTACGATGACATCGTATCGTGGCTACTCGATGGCATCGGGATCTCTAAATCTGAGAACTTGCGCATAGAGCAGCCTAAAATGAAGCAGCAGGCGGACGAGCTCTCCGAGGAGTGGGTTCGTCTCTACAACGAGCGTGCGTCGGTGAAAAGCGTCCAGAGGGGATAACAGTTGCCAGATCTTCCGAACATCCTCTACATCCACTCCCACGACACGGGGCGGTGGGTCAGGCCCTACGGCCACTCCGTCAGGACGCCGAACATCCAGCGGCTCGCCGAGGAGGGTGTGCTCTTCCGCAAGGCTTTCTGCGCGGCCCCGACGTGCTCGGGGAGTAGGGCCTGTCTGCTCACGGGACAGTACGCCCACTCCAACGGGATGGTCGGCCTCGCCCACCGCGGGTTCTCGCTCAAGGACTACAGACACCACATCGTCCACACTCTGCACGAGCTCGGGTACTGGTCGGCCCTCATCGGAGAGCAGCACATCTCCAAGAGACCCGACGTCATAGGCTACGACGAGGTCTTCAAGATCCCCACCAGCCACACCGACGACGTCGTGCCCGTGACGCTCGACCTCCTGGAGCGCGCAAGCGACAGGCCATTCTTCCTCTCCGTCGGGTTCTTCGAGACCCACCGCGAGTGGTTCCGCCCGAGCTCCCCGAAGAAGGCGAACTACGTCATCCCCCCTCCCAACCTGCCCGACGCACCGGAGACGCGCCTGGACATGGCCGCCTTCCAGGAGAGTGCCCGCTCGCTCGACAGGGGAATAGGGGCCGTTCTGGATGCGCTCGACGCAGAGGGGCTCGCCGAGGACACGTTCGTCATCTGCACGACCGACCACGGCCTCGCGTTCCCCGGCGCCAAGGCGACCCTCTACGACACGGGCCTGGGCGTCATGCTCATCCTGCGCGGGCCCGGCGGTTTTACGAGCGGCAAAGCGAGCGACGCCCTCGTCTCCCACATAGACCTCTTCCCCACCGTCTGCGACCTCGTCGGCGTCGAGAGGCCGGAGTGGTTGCAGGGCGAGTCGCTGCTCCCGCTCATGCGTGGGGAGGCCGAGGAGGTCAGGGATGCCATCTTCGCCGAGAAGACCTACCACGTCGCCTACGAGCCCGAGCGGTGCGTCCGCACCCATCGCTGGAAGTACATCCGGCGTTTCGGAGAGCGAACGAAACCCGTTCTGCCGAACACGGACGACGGGCCGAGCAAGGACCTTCTACTCTCGTACGGTTGGGGGGAGCGTGAGATCCCGCCCGAGCAACTCTACGACCTAATCCTCGATCCCAACGAGGCGCACAACCTCGCAGGAGACCCCGCCCACGCGGCTACGCTGGAGGAGCTGCGCGGGCGGCTCAAGGCGTGGATGGTCGAGACGGAGGACCCTCTCCTCGACGGGGACGTGAGGGCGCCGGAAGGGGCCGAGCTGAACGACCCCGACGGACTCTCCCCCGACGAGCCCACTATCGTCGTGTGAGCAGGGCCAGGAGGGAACTGTAAACTACGGGCACAACAGATAACGAAAGGAACATGTATGAACGAAGAACGCGGCTTCACTCTATGGTTCACGGGTCTATCGGGATCGGGTAAGACGACCATCTCCGAGATCGTCGAGCGCGAGCTACGCGAGAGGGAGCGGTCCGTTGAGGTCCTGGACGGGGACATCGTGAGGACGAACCTCAGTAAGGGCCTCACCTTCTCGAGGGATGATAGGAATATAAACGTCTTGAGAATCGGCTTCGTGGCGAACCTCCTGACACGCAACGGGGTCGCCGTGATCGTCAGCGCCATCTCACCATACAAGGAGGCGCGCGACCAGGTGAGGCGCAGGATCGTCGACTTCGTCGAGGTCTTCGTCGATGCTCCTCTGGAGGTCTGCGCCGAGCGGGACGTGAAGGGCCTCTACAAGAAGGCCTTCGCCGGGGAGATAGAGCAGTTCACCGGCGTCTCCGACCCGTACGAGCCACCGAACGCCCCTGACCTCGTCCTCAAGACCGCCGAGGAGTCGCCGGAGGAGAGCGCGAGAAAGGTCATAGAGAAACTCGAGTTCTTCGGGTACCTGTGGCCCAGGGAGGCAGAGTCCACGGAGTACAAC